>DASXAI010000673.1:0-9593 GCA_036406775.1 Acidimicrobiales bacterium | reverse complement strand
CCCACGGACGCGAGTCGGCCATCAGCCTCGCCACCGAGCTGCTCCGCCTGCCCGACCCGCCGACCGCCATCTTCGCCCACTCGGATACGCAGGCTCTCGGCGCCTTGGAGGCCGCCGAGCAGCTCGGCCGGCGGGTGCCGGATGAGCTCTCGGTCGTCGGGTTCGACGACATCGAGTCGGCCCGATTTGCCGGCCTCACCACGGTCCGCCAGCCCTTGTTCGAGAGCGGCCGGCTCGGCGCCTCCATGTTGCTCGAAGGGCTCAACGGCGTCCGCTCCCAGCCGGCGCCGCACGTCGAGCTACCGCTCGAGATCGTCGTGCGCCGCACCACCGCGCCCACGTCGGCCCGATCACGTCCTTCTGCCACCAAGGCCTCGTCGTCGAGGCATCCGCAGCTGAACCTGCCCGCCCGGACGACCGGTCGGGCTACTCACTAAGGGGGTACATCCGCCTATGACCAGGACCATCAAACTACGGCGAGGGCTCTTCGCCGGCACCGCCGCGCTCGCGCTGGTGCTCGCGGCCTGCGGCAGCGACAACAGCGGCAGCAGTAGCTCGGCCACCACCGCCGCTGGAGCTGCGGCGACAACCGCGGGGGCCGCCACCACGGCCGCCGGCGCCGCCGCCACTACAGCCGCGGGTGGCGCCGCCACCACGGCCGCGGGCGGAACGAGCACCGGCGTCGACATCAAGGGCAAGACCGTGAAGATCCTCGGTACCGAGGTCGCGGGCGAGGCCGACGGCATCACGGGAGCGTTCAAGCCGTGGGAGCAGCAGACGGGGGCCAAGCTCAACTACACCGGCACCCGAGACGCCGAGACCCAGGTCCGCACCGCCGCCCAGGCTGGCGGTTCCGCGCTTCCTGACATCTTCTTCGCCCCGCAGCCCGGACTCATCAAGGACCTCGCCAAGAGCATCACGCCCGTACCGAATGACCTGGTCACCAAGATGAAGGCGGATCTGGACCCGTTCCTCGTCACCCTAGGCACCGTCAACAACCAGGTGCTCGGCGTGCCGGTGAAGGCGGACCTGAAGAGCCTGGTTTGGTACTCGCCCAAGGTGTTCAAGCAGCACAACTATCAGATCCCGCAGACCTGGGACGAGATGGTGAAGCTCGGCGATCAGATGAAGAAGGACGGCATCACGCCGTGGTGCGTCGGCATCGAGTCCGGTGACGCCACAGGCTGGCCCATGACCGACTGGATGGAAGACGTCATGCTCCGCCTCAACGGTCCTGATGTCTACGACAAGTGGGTCAACCATCAGATCCCGTTCAACGATCCGCAGGTCAAGGCGGCCGCCCAGATGGTGGCCGACATCTGGTTCCCCGACGGCAACGTCGTCGGTGGCCGGCAAGCGATCGCATCGACGGCCTTCGCCAACGCTGGACTACCGATCCTCGACGGTGGGTGCGGCATGCACCGCCAGGGGAACTTCTACGGAACGAACTTCACGCAGAGCAACGCCAACACGACCTTCGGCCAAGACGGTGACGTCAACGTCTTCTACCTGCCGACGATCAACGACAAGTTCGGCAAGGTGACCCTCACCGCCGGTCTGTACGCCGTGGCCTTCAACAACAAGCCCGAGACGATGGCGGCGCTGGCCTACCTCGAGTCGGCCGACTACGCCAACGCCCGAGCCAAGGCTCAGACGAGCGGATTCTTGTCGCCGAACAAGAACATCGACATCAACTCGTATGGCAACCCGTTGGACAAGCAGCTGGCCACCATCCTCAAGGCCGCCAGCCCGGTTCGCTTCGACGGTTCGGACGCCATGCCTGCCGCCGTCGGTGCCGGCACGTTCTGGAAGGAAGGCACCAACTGGGTGAACGGCACCGAGTCTCTCGACCAGTTCCTCAACAACGTCGAGGCCTCCTGGCCCAAGAGCTGACCGAGTTTGTCCCGGCTCCGGGGACGGCGCGTGCCGTCCCCGGACGTCGGCCGGTCGCAATCTCGGCCGTCGCTAAGGTGCGGGCGGCACAGGCAGGGGAAAACGGGGGCGAAAGGGGGGCACCATGGGTCCGTTCATCTCGGCCATCCTCTCCGTGGTCGTCGCGATCGTCGGCTTCATCGCCGCCTTCACAGCGCTGAACCTGGCGGTCGGCAGGTTGCCCAGCAAGTGGGAGCGGCGCGTCCGGCCATGGGTATTCGTCGGACCAGCGCTCATCTTCTTGTTCATCGGCCTCTTCATGCCGGCGCTGCGCACGGTCTACCTCAGTTTCCGCGGCGGGCCCCAAGGCGAGGACGGCTTCACGCTCGACAACTACGTGGGCGACCAGGCGCCGAAGGGTGTCTTCCGCGACCAGTCCGTGGTCTCCTTCGACAACTTCAGCCACATCTTCACGAGCCGACTGTTCATCCTCGGTCTGGGCATCGCGCTGTTGGCCGGCTTTCTCGGCTGGCGGAGCGCCCACAAGTCGGAAGGCGGCCGCGGCATCGAGTTCAGCAATCCGTCGACGTCGATCGGGCTCGTGATCGCGATCATCGCCATCTTGTTCGCGGTCTTCACGGTCTTGCGCGGCGTGCTCTGGAACAACCTCTGGTGGGTGGTCACCGTCACGGGCCTGGCCACGATCTTCGGTCTCGGCCTGGCCGTCTTGGCTGACCGCTCCCGCAAGGAGACGCTGGCCAAGACGATGATCTTCATGCCGCTGGCGATTTCGCTTGTCGGAGCCGCCGTCATCTGGTCGTACGTCTACAACATCCAGGCCGCCGGTCAGGCGAAAGGCTTGCTCAACTCGCTCCTCGATCTCGTCGGCGTCAAGCAGATCGACTTCATGCGATCGGCCGACATCATCCCGTGGAACAACGTCTTCATCATGGTGATCATGATCTGGGTCCAGACCGGGTTCGCCATGGTGGTGCTCTCGGCGGCCGTCAAGTCGGTCCCGTCCGAATTGATCGAAGCGGCGAAGGTCGACGGCGCCTCCGACGTCCAGGTCTTCTGGCGAATCACGCTGCCGCAGATCATCCCGACGTTGCTCGTGGTGATCACGACGCTGATCGTCACCGTCATGAAGGTCTTCGATGTCGTAAAGGCGACCACCAACGGTGCGTTCGGCACGGACGTGCTCGCCAATCGCATGTACACGAACCTCCGGGATGGGAACTTCACGATGTCGAGCACCTTCTCCGTGATCATCCTCGTGCTCGTGGCCCCCGTCATCTGGTGGAACTTCCGCCGCAACCGTGAGGAGCAGCGGGTATGACCGCCGTCCAGGCCCCCGTCGAAGTCAAGCCGACGGCGGCGCAGAAGGGTGGACCGGTCGGACCGCGCACCCATCGGGCGCTGTCGATGATCCCGACGTGGATCCTGTGGGCGATCGTCGTGCTGTGGACCATCCCGACCATCGGACTGCTGGTCAACTCGTTCCGACCGGCCAAGGAACAGTTCACGAGCGGGTGGTGGAACGTCTTCACCGATCCGTCGTTCACGCTCGAGAACTACCGGCGAGCGTTGCTCGACCCACCAGGAGGGTACATACCCTTCTGGCAAGCGCTCCTGAACTCATTCGCCATCGCCATTCCGGGAACGGTGATCCCGATCCTGATGGCAGCGGCAGCTGCCTACGCCTTCGCCTGGATCCCCTTCAAGGGCCGCAGTTGGTTGTTCATCGCAGTGGTGGGTCTGCTGGCGATCCCGCTGCAGATGGCGCTCGTGCCCCTGCTCCAGTTCTATACGAACGGCGCCCATCTGACGCTCTTCGATCACACCGTCACGCTCTTCCCGAGCTTGAACCTCAACGGCAAACCGGCGGCCGTGTGGCTCACGCACGCCGCCTTTGGCTTACCCCTCGCCATATTCCTCTTACACAACTACATAGCCGCCCTACCAGGCGAGGTGTTCGAGGCCGCTCGCATCGACGGCGCCGATCACTTCGCCATCTTCTGGCGCATCGTGCTTCCGCTGACGACACCGGCATTGGCGGCCTTCGCCATCTTCCAGTTCCTCTGGGTCTGGAACGACTACCTGATCGCCCTCATCTTCCTGTCGGGCAACAACGAGGCCAGCCCGCTCACGGTCCAGCTCGTCAACCTCGTCACCGGTAGAGGGGCGGGTACCGAGTTGCTGCCGGCGGCCGCGTTCATCGCCATGGTCGTGCCGCTCATCATCTTCTTCTCCCTGCAACGCTTCTTCGTGCGGGGCCTGCTCGCGGGCTCCGTGAAGGGGTGAGCTACGAGGAGCTCGCCCCCGAACTGACGCTGGAGGAGCAGGCCGCGCTGGCCGGCGGCGACGACGACTGGCACACCGTCGCTCTGCCGGCCCGGGGCATCCCGAGGCTGAAGGTCACCGACGGGCCGTCGGGGGCGCGGGGCGAGAGCTACACGACCACGACGTCGGCGTCGTTCCCCTGCGGGTCGGCCCTCGGCGCCTCGTTCGACGTCGACCTGGTGGCGCGGGTCGCGGGTGCCATCGCCGATGAGGCCCGCACCAAGGGGGCCCACGTGGTGCTCGGCCCCACCCTGAACCTCCATCGCCATCCGCTGGGCGGCCGGAACTTCGAGTCGTTCGGCGAGGACCCGATGCTCGCCGGCCGGATCGGCGCCGCCTACGTGCGGGGATTGCAGGACCACGGCGTCGGGGCGTGCCCGAAGCACCTCGTGGCCAACGACGCCGAGATCGACCGCCTGACGATCAGCAGCGAGGTCGACGAGCGCACGTTGCGCGAGGTGTATCTGCGCCCGTTCGAAGCAGCTGTGCGCGACGGCGGGGCGTGGAGCGTCATGGCGTCCTACAACCGCCTGAACGGCACCTTCGCGTGTGAGGAGCCGGCGCTCCTGAGCGCGCTCGTCAAGGCCGAGTGGGAGTTCGACGGCGTCGTGATGTCCGACTGGTACGCCACCCACGACACGGTGCGCTGTGCCGCCGCCGGGCTCGACCTCGAGATGCCGGGGCCGGCCAAGCACTTCGGCGCGCCCCTCGTGGACGTCGTGAAGCGCGGTGACGTCGACGGCGACCTCGTGGCCGACAAGGCCCGGCGGCTGCTGCGCCTGCTCGACCGCGTCGGCGCCGAGTCCGGTCCCGAGCCGGCGGAGCGGTCGGAGGACGACCCGGCGCGCTGGGCGTTGGCGCGTGAGGCGGCCGCCGCCGCCATGGTGCTCCTGGTGAACCGCGACGAGATGCTGCCGCTCGTGCCCGCCGCGCTACGGCGGGTCGCCGTCATCGGACCCAACGCCGACGTCGCCATCGTGCAGGGCGGCGGCAGCGCCCGGGTGACGCCACACCGCACGGTGACGCCGCTCGAGGGTCTGCGCGCCCGCCTGACGGGCGTCGAGGTGCTGCACGAGCCCGGCGCGTCACGCGGTGGCCTACCGTCCGTGCTCGACACCCGCCTGGCGCCCGCCGGCGTTCGGCTCGCCTACCGAGACGAGCCGGGCGGCGACGTGCTCCTCACGACGGTCCTGCCACGGCTGGACCCGGTCTGGTCTGGCCGGTTCTCGCCGAGCGTCGACCCGGGGCGGTTCCACGTGATCGCGACGGCCACGCTGCAGCCATCCCGTTCCGGTCTGTACGTCGTCGACGTGACGAGTGTGGGGCCCGCCGTGGTGCGGCTCGACGGCGACGTGCTGCTCGACAACCGCCGGGCCGGGCCGGGCGTCTCGTTCTTCGGCATGGGGAGCGCGCCGGTGACGGCGACGGTCGAGTTGACGGCGGGCCGGTCGTACACCCTCGAAGTCGAGTACCGCCGGCCGCCGACAGCCGGGCTCACAGGCGTCCGTGTCGGGGTCGAGCCGCCGCTCGCCGATGACCCGATCGGGACCGCCGCCGAGCTCGCTGCCGGCGCCGACGTCGCCATCGTGGTCGTCGGTACCGACAGCGACTGGGAGACCGAAGGCGTCGACCGGCCCACCATGGCGCTCCCCGGCGACCAGGACGCCCTGGTGCGCGCCGTCGCCGCCGCCAACCCACGCACGGTGGTGGTCGTGAACGCCGGCGCCGCCGTCGACATGCCGTGGGCCGGCGTCGTCGGGGCGGTGGTGGTGGCGTGGTTCCCGGGCATGGCGTGGGGTGAGGCGCTCGCTCGCGTCCTCGTGGGCGACGACGAGCCCGGCGGCCGCCTGCCGTTCACGGTTCCGGTCGACCTCGGCGACGCGCCGTGCGACATCTCCCGGCCCGACCCCCCGGGCCAGCTCCGCTACACCGAGGGAGTCCTCGTGGGCCATCGGTGGTACCTGACGCGGGGCATCACGCCGCGGTGGTGGTTCGGTGCCGGCCAGTCATACACGACGTTTGCCTGGGGCGAGCCGTCGGTGGTGGGCGGCACCTCCGTGCGGGTGCCGGTGACCAACACGGGGCGCCGGCGGGGGAGCGAGGTCGTGCTGGCCTACGTGCGCCGCCCGGCGTCGGCGGTCGACCGCCCGGCGTGGCTGCTCGGCGGGTTCGCCAAGGTGGCGCTCGAGCCTGGTGCGACGACGGACGTCACGATCGAGCTCGACGCCGACGCCCTGCGGCACTGGGACGGTGCGGCGTGGCAGGTGGAAGCAGGCCCGCTCGAGCTCCGCGTCGCCCGGTCGGCCGGCGATCCGGGCACGGTGGTCACGATGGAGCTCCCGCCGGGCTGAAAACGTTCCGCGGAACGTTTTGCGGCTCAGGCGACCGGGCCGAGGGTCTCGTCGAAGACGTCGAGCATCGCCCGCCACGACCGTTCGTCGGTGACCTCGTGGTACTCGATGCCGGGCATCTTGAGCATGCTGGCCCGAGGATTGGTGAAGCTGTGGCCGGCGCCGCCGTGGAGATGCATACGCCAGTCGACGTTCCCGGCCGTCATCTCCTCCTCGAAGGCCTGGCGTTGCTCGGCCGGGATGATCGGGTCCTCGGTGCCGACGATGACGAGCACCGTGCCCTTGATGTTGGCGGCGTCCTCCGGGCGCGTCGTGCCGAGGCCCGAGTGGAAGCCCACGACGGCCTTGAGATCGGCGCCGGCGCGGGCCAGTTCGAGCACCATCGTGCCGCCGAAGCAGAAGCCGATGGCCGCTACGCGGTTCGGATCCGTCTCGGGCTGGGCCAGGAGGATGTCGAGCCCGGCCTGGCCGAGGGCACGGATCCGATCGGCGTCGCCCATGAGCGACCCGAGCCGGGCCATCACCTCGTCCATCGGCAATGGCTTGCCGTTGCCGTTGTAGTCGAGGGCGAACGCGACGTAGCCGAGCTGGGCCAGGCGTTCCGCCTTGCCCTTGGCGTGGCCGTCGAGACCCGGTCCCTCGTGGGCGACGAGGACGGCGGGCCGCTTCCCCGTGGTGGTGTCGTCGACGGCCAGGTGCCCGACGAGCCGCAGCCCATCCGCTTCGTACTCGATGTCTTCGATGCGCACGGGTGCGAGTATCGCGACTGGTGAGCACCCACGTCGCATTGCTCCGGGGGGTCAACGTCGGCGGCCGGAGCAAGGTGTCCATGCAGGAGCTGCGCCAACTGTTCGAGGACCTCGGGTACAGCGGCGTCGTCACCTACATCCAGAGCGGCAACGTCGTGTTCGATGCCGCCCGCTCGCCGGCGTCGCCGGCCGCCATCGAGAAGCGCATCGCCGATGCGTTCGGTTTCGACGTCGCCGTGGTGCTGCGCACGCCGAAGGAACTGGCCGCGATCGTCGAGCGCTGCCCCTACCCGGATCCGGCCAAGGTGCACGTGATGTTCTTCAACCGCGCACCGGCCAAGGCCGCGTTCGCCAAGCTGGGCCCGACGGCGTTCGGGGCCGACGAGTTCGCCGTGGGCCGCAAGGAGCTGTACCTGCACCTCCCGAACGGCGTGGGCCAGTCGAAGCTGCCCGCCGCCCTGGCGCGCCAGGCGTCGCCGGAGGCCACGCTGCGCAACTGGCGCACCGTGACCAAGCTGCTCGAGCTCAGCCAGCGCTGAACTCGGTGAGGGCGGCCGCGAACCGGGCCTCGCACCGGGTCGCCGTGTCCCGTGCCTCGGCGGCGCCGTCATCGCCGGCGGCGTCGAGGATGCGGGCTCGCTGGCGCCAGCTGTAGACGCTCGTGTCGCGCAGGCTGAGCCGCTCGCTCACCAAGGCCCGGGCCAGGTCGAACTGGCCGGCCCGGATGGCCGCCTCCAGCAGCGTTCGCTGCAGCGCGTCGCGCTGGGCGTGGGAGCCGCCGAAGCGCTGGAACGTGGCGCGGATCGGCGCCAGCTCGCTCACGACGTCGCCGTAGCGACCCTCGCCGAAGGCGAGGACAGCGCGCGACGCCGGGAGCCCCACGACGGCCGTCATCATGATGTTCGAACGGTCGACGGAGCCCGCCGCAACCTCGCGCGAGAGGCGGTCGATCACGGTCCGGGCGTCGCCGAGGCGACCGGCGCCCACGAAGGCCATCACGGCGTGGAGGTCGTTGAACACGTACCAGCTCTCACGGTCGACCCAGCCGCTCCAACCGTCGGCCAGTGCCGAGAAACGAGAGCCCGTGTCGGCGCCGTCGAGGTCGAGGCGCCACAGCAGCGCGCTGGCGTCGAGCATCTCGAGCGGCACGTCGTCGGAGCCGCCGTGGTGGATGTGATCGTCGTAGACCGTGAGGGCATCGTCGGGCCGGCCCGCCTCGAGGAGGAACAGGGCGAGGTGCCACCAGTTGTGCACGGTGAACAGGTTGTCGTCGCCCCACTCGGCCTCTCGGGAGCGCAGGTGCCGGATGCCGTCGTCGACGCGGCCCCGCATCTCGTGGGCGTGGGCGACGGCGTGGACCGCCCAGACGTCGTCGGGATTCCGGTCGAGCGCCGCCAGCCCGGTCGCTTCGGCCGCTTCATAGCTGCCGGCCTCCTCGAGCCCGAACGCCTGCATCCCGAGCACGAAGCCGTACTGCGGGTCGGCCGGATCGAAGGCCAGCCGGACCCGTGCCACCCGGTCGCGGAGGTTGGCGGCGTCGCCGAGGAAGAAGTCGAGTTGGTGACCGATCTGGAGGGCGAGCAGATCGGTGGGCCACTGCTGCAGCAGGTCGTCGAGACGCCGGGCGGCGCCGTGCCAATCGCCGTCGATCCACGCCTGCACCGCGGCGAAGTGGGCCTGCTCCCGCTCGTTCAGGCGGCTGGCGGCGAGCCTGGCGGCGGCCCCGCGGGCGCGCGCGACGTCGGGCTGGTCGGTGGAGGTGAGCGACAGGTAGGCGCTCAGTACCTGGCCCATCGGGAAGTCGGGCGGCTGGGCCAGGAAGATCATGTGCTCGATGACGTCGGGATGGAAGCGCAGCAGGCGGTCGACGGCGACGTCGTAGCGCTCGGCCAGCTCAGGCGGGCCGGTCACGGGAAGGGTGCTCGTCAGGATGCTCACGAGTATGCCCGTACGCCGGCGGGCGCCGGACGGTTCCTCGGAAGGGCGATCATGGAGGGATGAGCCAGCGCGACTCGTGGCACCAGGCCCTGCACCACATCATCCGGGACGCCCTGTCGGCGGACACCATCCAGACGCCGGGGATGCGACGGCTCGAGGCCATCTCGGGTCGCACCGTCGGCTCCGAGAAGCTCTGGATGGGCGAGACCCACGTCGCCCCGGATACGGCCTCCGGCGATCACCACCACGGTGAGGCCGAGACGGCGATCTACGTCGTGTCTGGACACCCGGTGTTCGTCTTCGCCGACGGGGAGCGCGAGGTGCGCATCGAGACCGGTCC
>DASXAI010000672.1:0-1575 GCA_036406775.1 Acidimicrobiales bacterium | reverse complement strand
CCGAGCAGCTTGTGCGCATACAGAAGTCGGGCGGCCTCCACTTCAAGAGCAGGCTTGAGCTGTGGAAGCTGGCGGGTGCAGAACCGGCGATACGCGTCAGCCCCGCCGAGTTCGCTGATGCTTGAGGCGCGGAGCGGGTCGGCGAGGGTCAGGTACTGCCAAAGCCAGACCTGGGCAAGGCCTCGCTTGCGCCCGCGGCCCTTCGGCACCTGCGCACGGGCGCACAACCGAGACCAGCCACTCCCGCCCAGGAGCCGGTTCGGCGCCAGCAAGCGTCGCCGGAGCCCGTAGTCGACTGGATCCTCCGCAGCGGCCAGGGCCTCGAGAAGAAGGTTCACGGCGCGTGCAAACTGCTCGCGCGTGCCGATGCGGGCTGTCTCCTGAAGACCCTGTCCAGCTAGCGCACGACCTTGCCGACCGCCGAGGCCGAGGGCGACTCCTGCCTCGAGCCACCCGAGCCCGGCGGCGGCTGCGAGCGCAAGGGAAACGAAAGCCGGTCCCGACCGCGCGGAGAGACGGCCGAGCAGAGGCGTGAAAATCGGCACGTAGAGCTCTTCCCAACACAGCTGTGGGAGCAATCGCACGAGGTTGGGTCGGGTCTCAGCGCGACTGCGGATAAGCGCGACGAACCCTCGACGATGATCCGAAACGTCGCGCCAGGCACTTTCCAGCCGGGGCGTGAACCTGAAGAAGGTTGGCCACGATGCTGCGGAGCGGCTTTCGGCCGCTGCGGCTGCTGTCACCAGCGGCTCAAGCCGCTCCGACAGGCTCAGGGGCTCGGCCGAGATGATCCGGACGGCCTCCACCGCGATCGGCCCCAACTCGGTCCCCGTTGGGGTGGATGTGAACGAACGTTTACGCCTGCCGGCGTCCCGACCGCCCGCAGACGCGCCCATCTGAGCGCTGCGATCGAGGCACCGTAGGACCGCCGCTAGTCCGCGCAATTCTTGGAAGAGCTCTGGCGTCGGGATAGCCAGTTCGCCGAGCGCAACGACAGGGGACTGGGCTGCCTTCTCAATGAACCCCTGCGCAGCGAGCGTCTCGGACGAAGCAGCCCTGACAGGGAGATCCCGGAGATCCGCACCGCACCACTCGGGGCGAGTCCCACGACCCGAGGAGTTGATTGGATAAATGCAGCCGAAGGGCTCGGGGACGCGCTCCAGGAATCCCGGCACCGCAGTCGTCTTTGCACGACTCACTCCCAGCCGCCCGCCACACATCCGACAGTGGCTTACGAGCAACACCTTGTGAGTCGTGCATGCGAATGCCCACGGGAGCTTCCACCAGAGCCGGAATGACCCTCCCTCTGCGAGACAGAGAGGGCACACGTTCCAGGCTGAGACCCAGAACCAGTTCGCCAGCGAGGCTCGCCGCAGCCATGCACCGACATCATTCGTTCGACGGCCCCACGTGTAGAGCCGGCCGTCAAGCGCCTCGAGGAGCATCGAGCGAGTTACCTCCGGAGCAAGGCCCGTCGAGCGTTCAACGGCTGCCAACCGGGAATCGTCGCAACAGACACCGAAGCCGACGAGATCTCTCGGCCCGGTTCCAAAGCCGGTCAGCCGAAGGCCCGAT
>DASXAI010000671.1:0-6735 GCA_036406775.1 Acidimicrobiales bacterium | reverse complement strand
TCTACTACCCGGGAACGGCAGAGACCCCCGAATCCGCAGCCGCCAACATCCGCAACCGGAGCTACACATCGCTGTCGAAGTGGACCTCGACGACGCCGACGCTCACGGAGTTTGTTCTCCCATGGCGCACGCTTCGGTGGGCATGCGCTGTACATCAAGGATCACAAGCGCAAGTACGTGTACAACTTCGTGGGTCTCGATGAGCAGATGATCGAATCGACCGTCGAGATCCCGATCGGTCCTGTGCTCCTCGCCGCCGCGTTCGAACGGGAAGGTACGAGCATGCCCACCAGCGGCACCGTGTCGCTCTACATCAACGACAACAAGGTCGCAGAAGGCCGGCTCAGAACCCAACCAGGCAACTTCTCGCTCGTCGGGGAAGGGCTCAACATCGGCCGCGACCCGGGCGAGCCCGTCACCGACGACTACGCGGGCACCCGCCCGTACTCCTTCGTCGGAGACACCATCCGCCAAGCGATCATCGACGTCTCGGGCGAGCCCTGCCTCGACCTCGAAACCGAAGCAGCAATGATGATGGCACGCGAATAGGGAGATTGTGTTTTCGGGAAGGGCCAGTCAATAGTGCGTGGTACCCGCGGCTTCGTGTCGGCTCGGCGTGCCCGAGAGCGTCACCGCTTCTTGGCGGTCGCCTTTCCGCCTTTGCGCCCAGCCGCCTTGTGCTGGGCGGTGGTTCCACCTTGACGGGCGTTGCCACCGGAGCCCGACGCCTTGCCACCTCGCTTCGAGGCTCCCGGCGAGTTGGCGATCTTGGCGGCCCGCTCCTTGGACATGCCCTTGTCCTTCAAAGCTTCGTATTGCTTCGGGTTCTTGACGTTCGCGGCTTTCGAAGGCATGACGTACTCCTTCCTTTGTAGGTCGAACGAACCGTTCCACGGACTGGATTGCAGTAAACGTGGCCTTTCTCGCCACGGCGAGCGCGGCGTCCGACGACCTCGCGAACGACGGGACCTGAAACGGCCGGGCCGCCAAGCGTCGGCGGGCCGTCACTATGGTGCCGATCGTGACAACACTCCAACGGGTCGCACCGATCTTCGCCGTACGCGACCTCGAGGCGGCGCTGGCCTACTACCAGCGCCTTGGCTTCCGCACTCGCCGATACGTCGGCGGTGGCTACGGCTTCGCCACGCGTGACGACATCGAGATCCATCTCGGGCTCGTGCCCGCCGACGACTTCCGCGTCAGCGCGGCGTACCTCTGGGTCGACGACGCTGACGAGCTGGCCGACGCCTGGCGGGCCGCCGGGGCCGAGGTGCACGGGCCGCAGGACACGGCATGGGGACAGCACGAGGGCGCCCACGTCGACCCGGACGGCAACGTGATCCGGTTCGGATCACCGATCCGGCCCGACACGACCGAGGCGTCGCCCGCGGCGTTCGAAAGCTCGCGCCAGCGGGAATGGTCCGAGCGCGACGAGAGGCTCTAGCGCCTCAGCGGACCAGTTCGGCCACCTCCGTCCGGGCCACCTTTCCGAGCGGCCCGCGCGGGAGGGCGTCGGTGAAACGGATCTCGGCGGGCGTCTTGAACGTCGCCACGTGCGTCCGGCACAACTCCAACAGCTCGGCCTCGGTCACCTCGGCGCCGTCGGCGACCTCGACCACGGCCACCACCACCTCGCCCCACCGGGGGTCGGCGCGCCCGACGACGCACGAGTCCACCACGCGGGGATCGAGCGCGAGCACGCGCTCGATCTCGGCCGGATAGATGTTGGAACCGCCGCGGATGATGAGCTGACTGCGCCGGTCGACGAGTACGAGGGTCCCGTCGGGCTCCAAGTAGCCGACGTCGCCCGAGTGCACCACGCCGTCGCGCAGGCTCTCGCCTGACTCGCCGGGCCGGCCGTAATAGCCGAGCATCGTCCGATAGACGCCGGCCCACGGCCCGTGCGAGGTCGGCCCGAAGCAGATCTCGCCCGCCTCTCCCGGCGCCAGGAGCCCGCCCCGCTCGTCGCGGATCGTGATCTCGATGTGGGGAAGCGGTGGTCCGAGGTTGCCCTCGGGATAGTCGTGGCCCTCGTCCTGTCGGGTGACCAGCGTGGGCCCCTCGGTGAGGGCGTAGCTGGTGGCCGGTCGGACGCCGAAGCGCTCGGTGAACAACCGCTTCAGGTCCGCCGACATGGCCGAGCCGCCCGTGCGGGGCTTGGTCAACGTGACGAGGTCGGACGGGTCGATCCGGGGGTCGGTCAGCAGGTCGTAGAAGATCGTCGGCACGCAACTGATGCAGGCGACCTTCTCATCGCGTATCCGGGCGGCGAGGGACACGGCGTCGTGGCGGTCACACAGGACGCAGGTGCTGGTGGCGGCGAGGGTGGTCAGCGGGTTGAGCACCATGAGGTTGAGGATCGTGAGCGGGTGGACGACGGCGATGGGCTCGTCGGCGGTGAAGCTTCCTCGGGTGACGAAGACGACGCCGGGCAGGAGGGCGTTGTGCTGGCTGTGCATGACGCCTTTGGGCCGACCCGTGGTGCCGCTGGTGTAGGCGATGGCGGCCAGGGCCAACGGGTCGACGTCGACGTGGGCGTCGGCGTCTGGCCAGCGAGCGCCGTGCTCGGCCAAGAGCATCCCCCACTCGTCCTCGCCGCCGGGGTCCACCGACACGAGATGCTCCAGGGCCGTCCGGTCGGCCCGTTCCTTCCCGACCTCAGCCACGACCTCCGGGTCGGCGAGGAGTACACGGGCGCCGCTGTCATCCAGGAAGAAGGCCTTCTCCGGTGACCCGAGGGCCCGGTGGACGCCCACGTACACCGCGCCGAGGCGCCAGATGCCGAGGAGCGCCGTCACGACGGCGAGGTCGTTGGGGAGACTCACGGCCACACGGTCGCCGGCCCTGACGCCGAGGCCGTACAGCGTCGAGGCCACCGTCGCGCTGTCGGCATCCAACTCGGCGAACGATCGGCGGCCCGACGCGCCCACCAGCGCGGGGTGGCCGGGACGCTCGGCCACCGCCCGGGCGAGCAGCGGCCGCAGCGACACGGGCCGGTCGGCCGCCTGCGGTTCGAGCCAGGGGGCGAAGGGGTTGTCGGCTGTCACCGCTCAGGCGACCGACAGCAGCTGCTCGGCGTTGTCCCGCATGATCATGCGGATCTCTTCGGGGCTCCGGTTCTCGATCAGCCGGATGAAATCCCACGGGTCGGCCAGACCTTCGGGGTGGGGGAAGTCCGAGCCGAAGAGCACCTGGGAGGCGCCGATGCGCTCGACCAGTGCCTCCACGTCGTCCTCGGGGTAGGGCGACACGAAGCAGTGCCGGCGGAAGGTGGCGCTCGGGCGCCCAGCCGGTCGGCCCCCGACCCACTTGCCGAAGCGCCCCATACCCTTCTTCTTGTCGAGCAGGGTGAGGAGGTAGTGGACCCAGTCCGAGCCGTTCTCGATCGACAGCACCCGCAGTTCCGGGAAGCGTCCGAAGACGTTGCCGTAGACGAGGGCGCCCAGGCTTTCCATGATCGGCCGGTCGCCGTGGACGAAAGCCCACTGCCAGGCTGACATCTCCCGGACCGGCGGGTCCGGGTCTTCGCCCCAGGCGAGCGACACCTCCTCGTAGCGGCTGTCGTTGATGTGGAACGCCACCGGGACGTGCGCCTCGTTCAGTCGGGCCCAGACCGGGTCGTACCACGGGTCGGCCGGGTTGATGCCGTTGCCGATCGGTCCCGGACGGATGTGCACCAGCCGCGCCCCGAGACCCATGACCCGGTCGAGCTCGGCCACCGCCCGGTCACGGTCGAGGAGCGAGATCAGCGGCGGGGCGATGATCCGGGCGTCGGCGTAGCCCCACTCTTCCTCCAGCCAGCGGTTGAACGAGCGCAGGTTGGCGTACGTCTGCTCGACGTCGTGGATCATCGAGTGCTCCACGCTGGCGGCGAACGTCGGGAGCAGGAGCGCCGTGTCGATGCCCTGCTCGTCCATGAGGGCAAGCCGGGCGTCCCGCCGCTGGAACGCCGCGAGCATGTTCTCCTTGGAGTAGGAGTCGCCCCAGCTGACGTCGGTCGCCCGATCCTTGTTGCGCAGGATGGCGTACATGGAGCCCGGCGGATTGGTCTTGTCGAACTTCACGTCCATGAAGGTGTACGGCTGGTCGCCGACCCGGACGTCCCATGAGCCATCGGCCCGCCGCGAGGCGGTGATGGCCAGGTCGGCGTGGGCCTTCTCCATGTGGCGCGAGAAGCAGTCCGGTGTCTCGTAATAGTGGTTGTCGGCGTCGAAGAGCCGGTACTCGGGCTCGGTCACGCGGGCTCCTCCGTGGGGCATCCCGTTGCCGACTCACGAGACTAGGGCGTGAGATACCACCCGCCACTCACGTTGATGACCTGGCCCGTGATGTGGGCCGACTCGTCGGACACAAGGAAGGCGATGGTGTTGGCCACGTCCTCGGGCTCCCCGTGGCGGCGCAGCGGGGTGGCGTCGACGAAGGGCTGGTACCGCTCGGCCTGCTTGTCGACCCACTTCGACCGGATCAGACCGGGCGCGACGGCGTTGCAGCGGATCCCGAACGGGCCGCCCTCGATGGCCACCGCCCGCGTGAGGTCGTGCAGCGCCGCCTTGGCCGCGCCGTACGGCCCCTCGCGGCCGTTGCCGCCGAGATAGCCGGCCACCGACGTGACGTTCACGATGCTCCCCCAGCCTCGGTCGCGCATCTGCGGGGCCAGGATGCGGATGAGGTACCAGCACGCGGTGAGGTCGACGTCGATGACCCGGTCCCAGTCCTCGGGTCGATAGTCGAAGATGCTGCCCTGCACGTTCACGGCCGCGCTGTTCACCAGGATGTCGATGGGGCCGAGGGCCGCCTGCGCCCCCTCGAGCCCGCGATCGACGGCGGCCCGATCGGTGACGTCGACCACCACCGCGTGAGCGCCGACCCCGTACTCCTCCTGGAGCGCGTCGACCATGGCGGGGGCCCGACGGGGGTGCTCGTCGAGCACCACGACCGCGGCGCCATAACCGGCGAGCGTGCGGCAGGTGGTCCCGCCGATGGCGGCCCCGGCGCCGCCCGTGACGAGGGCGGTGCGGCCGAGGAACTCGTCGGGTCGGGGCACGGGACCTCCCGGTCGGTTACGACTGCTGCTGGGGCTGGGGTCCGACGATCATCCAGGGCGTGCCGAACCGGTCGATGCACATGCCGAACGCCTGCGAGAAGAAGGTCGGCTGGAGCGCCTGGGTGACCTTGCCGCCGTTGGCGAGGGCGTCGAAGACGCGGTTCGCGTCCGGGACGTCGGGGGCCTCATAGGTCACCATCATCCCCTGGACCGGCCCGAACGTCTCCGCGGTCGGATCGTCCGACGCCATCAGGTAGTCGTCGCCCTTGACGAGGGCGGCGTGGATGATCATGTCCGCTTGATCCGACGGCGCCGTCTCGCCGCCCGGCACGTCCTTCATGGTGATCAACGTGAGTTCGCCGCCGAAGATCTCCTTGTAGCGGTTGAACGCCTCGCGGCAGTTCCTGCCGAAGAAGAGGTAAGGGCGAAAGGCCATGGCTGTCTCCGATCGTGAGGCCTGCAACTGTCTGTCGGGAAGTCTGACGAACCGCGGGCGCGGAAGTCATCGCGCCAGGCCGCCCATTCCTTTCACGCTGGAACGATTGACCACACTTCCTCGCCCGCGGCCGTCACTTCTACTCGTAGCTCCACGTCGTCGGGGGGAACGGCATTCAGGTCGCCGCCTTCTCGTAGCGCTCGCAGAAGAGCCGCCGGCTCGTGCGACAGACGGACGAATTTCGGACTGCTGTGGCCGGCGGCGGCGCCGGCCCGCGCCGCCAGTCTCACCTCATCGAACGCCAGCACGTCGAGCAGCAGCGGCGCACCGGGCAGTTCGAGGATCGCCTGACGCAGAAAGCCGACCACCTCGAGGCACTCCTCGATGAAGTAGAAGCTGGTCGCGGGATGCTTGTTCCAGTATCGGGCGAGGGCCTTGCCGAGCCAGTCCTCCGAGACCGCCCCACACGTGAACGGAAGGAGGGAGAGGACCTTGGTCAGCCGCCACGCCACGTAGAGCTCGCGCATCAGTTCGCGGCCGGCCTGCTGCTGCACACGGTCGAGTCGACGCCGCTCTTGTTCGGTTACGTCGACATCGGTCGGGTACGTGCCCGTGGACACGAGTGCAGTGACAGCCGACTGGAAACCAGCTGCACTCAACCCACGCGCTCCTGGCACAAGGCGCGCATACGGCGCAATGTGTCGCGTAGCCGGTCGGCTCCCAGGTGCGGGAACCACGATCCGAGCAACTCGAAGGTGATACCTCGGAGCTGGGGACAACGAGGAACTACGTCAGCGGCCAGGTCCCACACCTCGTCGGGAACGGCACCAGAATGAGCGTCTACGTAGAAGTCGCCGTACTCCAGCCCGCCGGCGAGGTGGATCTCGACGACTCGGGAAGTGTCGAGTCGGTCGATGAAGTCAGCGACATCAGCCAGTGCTCCGTTGCGAACATCTACGAACAGATTGTGTAGGTCCAGAAGCAGGCCGCAGTCGGTGCGGCCGAGCAGTTCGTTCAGGAACTCGGCCTGGCCAAAGCCCTCGTCGCCATAGTCGATGTAGTTGACATTGTTTTCGACGAGGAACGGAATGGGCATCTCGGCGAGCACGGCTTCGATGCGAGGCACCAGCAGCTGCAGCGTCTCCTCATCGCGGGTGGGCGAGAACGGAACGCCCAGGAGATACTCCGAACCGGCCTCGTCGAGCACCAGGTTGTAAGCAAGGTGATCGCTGTGCCACACGAAATCGAGGAGCTC
>DASXAI010000670.1:0-2071 GCA_036406775.1 Acidimicrobiales bacterium | reverse complement strand
CGGTCAGTGTGTCGACCACGGCCTGCGACTTGCGGCTGGCGTCATCAAGCGCCTCGGCGGCGGTGGGCGCCTCGACCTGGACGCCGAGGTTCAACGACACGGTGTCCGGCGTGCCCGATACCACGCCGACGCCGTCGACGGTGATGGTGCGGGCGACACCGGCGGGCGCGGCCGTGCTCGTCGGCGGGTTCTGGGCGACGGCGGGAGCCGGGCCGTCATCGACGGCGGCGAGCACGCCGACGGCGATGAGGGCAGCGACGACGGCGCCGCCACCGGCGGCCAGGGCGATGGAGCGATTCATGGCCGGTTCGACGTCGTGTCGACGCCCGCCAGTTCCCGACCGGCCCGCCGAAGTGACGGAAATGCACGCCACAGGTGCAAAAGCGTCACATCGGCGGGTGGGAAAACGTTCTGCGGAACGTTTTGGCAGTCTGGATGGGTGCGTCTGCCCGTCATGCCGCCCCTGTCGCCCATGCTCGCCAAGGCCACCGACGAGATGCCGATCGGCGAGGGCTGGCTCTACGAGCCCAAGTGGGACGGCTTCCGGTGCATCGTCTTCCGTGACGGCGACGAGGTCGTCCTCGACAGCCGCAACGAGCGCCCGCTCACCCGCTACTTCCCCGAGCTCCTGGACCCGCTGAAGGCGGTGACGCCCGAGCGCTGCGTCGTCGACGGCGAGCTCGTCGTCCCCAGCGACGAGGGACTCGACTTCGACGCGTTGCAGCAGCGCATCCACCCGGCCGCGTCCCGTGTCAACCGGTTGGCGGAGGAGACGCCGGCTCACTTCCTCGCCTTCGACCTGTTGGCTGTGGGCGATCGCGACCTGCGGCCGCTCGCCCTCTCCGAACGACGGGCGTTCCTCGCCGACGCGGTGACGCCGCGCGACCTCGTCCACCTGTCGCCCGCCACCACCGATCCGGTGGAGGCGCGCATGTGGTTCGAGCGGTTCGAGGGCGCCGGCCTCGACGGCGTGGTGGCCAAGCGGCTCGACGAGCCCTACCGGGCGGGCGAACGCACGATGATCAAGGTGAAGCACCACCGCACGTGCGACTGCGTGGTGGCTGGCTTCCGGTGGCACAAGGACGGCCAGGGCATCGGATCGCTGCTGCTCGGACTGCACGACGACGCCGGCGTGCTGCACCACGTCGGGGTGGCGGGCAGCTTCACGGCCAAGATGCGGCGCGAGATGGTGGCCGACCTGGCCCCGCTCCGGGAGAACGCGCTCGTCGACCATCCGTGGAAGGAGTGGGCCGACGCCATGGCCCACGAGACGGCCGCCGGCCGCATGCCGGGTGCGCCGTCGCGTTGGAACGCGCAGAAGGATCTGTCGTGGGAGCCGCTGCGGCCGGAGCGGGTGTGCGAGGTGGAGTTCAGCCAGCTGACAAAGGGCCGCTTCCGGCACAACGCCCATTTCCTGCGCTGGCGTCCGGATCGTGACCCGGCGAGCTGTCGCTACGACCAACTCGAGGTGGCCACGCCGGCCGAGCTCCACGCAGTACTCGGCGCCTGATCGCAGAGTTCATCTCTCGTTCATCTTGTCGCGGGCGGATGCTCGTACCACGATGATCCACTGTCGCTGTGGATGGTCGGGTGGACTCGGCGCGTGACGTCGATGACGTCCTGGCCGTGCTCGAGGCCACGGTGGACCGTCCCAACCCGGACGGTGAGGCGGTCACGCTCCTCGAGCACTCGTTGCAGTGCGCCAGCCTCCTCGCCATCGCCTTCCCGGAGGACCTCGAGCTCCAAGTCGCGGGCCTCACCCACGACGTCGGTCACGTCCTGAGCCCGGACGAGCCGGAGGGCCACGCCCGGGCCGGCAGTCACTTCGTGGCGGCCGTGCTCGGGGGGCGCGTGGCCGGTCTCATCGATCTCCATGTGACGGCCAAGCGCTATCTGGTCACCGTGGACCCGCAGTACCGCGACCGCTTGTCGACGGTCAGTCGCGACACCCTCACCCTGCAGGGCGACACGTTGAGCGCGACGGCCGCCGCGGCATTTCTCGCCGGCCCCCTGTGGCGGGAGGCCCTGGCCCTGCGCCGGGCCGACGACATGGCCAAGACGCCAGGGCTGC
>DASXAI010000669.1:0-5611 GCA_036406775.1 Acidimicrobiales bacterium | reverse complement strand
AACGGGCACCAGTAGGCGTCGAACCCGTGGTTGACGAGGCTCGGATAGACACCGACCACGTGCTCGCTCGTCGTCTGGTCGTCGACCCCCAGCGTCACGGTGTCGCCCGCTTTGGCGCCGAGGGCCGCGGCCACGTCATCGGGCAGCCACAGGCCGTCGGTGCCCGACGTGGCGCCAATGGACGGGAGGTGCTCGGCCGCACCCGTCCGGCTCCCTACGACGACCACCGTCGAGGCGCCGTTCAACGTGACCTGGAGCCGGCGGAACTGCGAGCCGGCGAACACGAACGTCCGCACGACCGGGTCGAAGCCGCCGACGTGCTCCGTGGCGATCTCGAGGGGTTCGGGGGCGCCACGGGTGGCGTTCGGGTCGATCGATGTGCCTCTACACAACGGCGCGAGTTGGCGGTCGATGGCGCCGCTCGACACCGACGACAGGAACAGTCCGGGCGCGGCCGCCACGATGCCGGCCACCACCGCCACCAACGCCACCGCGCCGAGGAGCCGGGGCTGGCGCGCCAGCAGGAACGGCGCCCGGCGCCACGGAGCCGTGGCGGCCACTGTCCTGCGCGTCATCCGCCGATCACCTTGGTCGGAGGCTAGTCAGCCGATTCTCAGGATCGACGACGTGCCTGATGACACACCGACGAACCGTCCACGGGTCGTGGTGCGTAGCCCCCGCCATGACCCGCACTTCGAACCACCACGCAGTGATCATCGGCGCCAGCGTGGCTGGCCTCTTCACCGCCCGGGTGCTGGCCGACCACTTCACCAAGGTCACAGTCCTCGACCGCGACGAGCTGCCGGAGGGCGCGGCGGCGCGCAAGGGCGTCCCCCAGGGCCGCCACGCCCATGCCCTGCTGGCCGCCGGCCAGCGGACGCTCATGGAGCTGTTCCCCGGGATCACGGACGAACTGGTTGCCGACGGGGCGACGCTCATCAACTTCAACGAGGGCCGCTGGTACCAGGCCGGGGGCTACCGGTCGAAGATCAACAAGAAGCGCGCCGCCATCAGCGCCAGCCGGCCGCTGCTCGAACACCATCTGCGCCGCCGTGTGGCCGCGCTGCCCAACGTGGAGATCCGGTCGGGCGTCGCCGTTGACGGCCTGCTGTACGACGGCCGCCGCGTCCGCGGCGTCCAGGTCTGCGCCGACGGGACGCTCAGTGGGATCACCGGCGACCTCGTCGTCGATTGCTCGGGCCGTACGTCAAGGGCGAGCGCGTGGATGGAGCAGATCGGCTACCCCACCCCGAAGGTCGACCACGTCAAGTGCGAGCAGGTCTACAGCACGCGGATCTTCCGGCGCTCGCCGGGCGACATGGAGGCGACGTTCGCCATCACCATCGAGTCGCCGGCCGACGGCAAGCGCGCCGCCTTCGTGGTCCCCATCGAAGGCGACCGGTGGATCGTGACCTTCGGCGACCGCTTCACGGCGCCGCTCACCGACGAGGCGAGTTTCCAAGCCTTCGCCCTGAGCCTGCCGGCCCCCGAGGCGGGCCACGTGGTTTCCCGGGCTGAGGCCCTCACGCCGGTCATGAACCACCGCATGACGTCGAGCCAGCGCCGCCGCTACGAGAAGCTCCGCCGGGTGCCGGCCGGCTTCGTGACGCTGGGCGACTCCATCTGCAGCTTCAACCCGATCTACGGCCAGGGCATGAGCAGCAGCGCGCTGCAGGCGCTGGAGTTGGGCGACGCCGTGGCCCGCTACGGCATCGCCGACGCCAGCCTGCCCAAGGGCTTCTACCGGCAGGCCGCCAAGGTGATCGACAACCCGTGGAAGATCGCCGTGGGCGCGGACTTCGAGTACCCCGAGACCACCGGCCCGAAGCCCATCGGCACCAACCTCGTCAACCGCTACATGGCCCGCGTCTTCCTGGCCACCCGAGTGTCGCCGGAGATCAACGCCACGATGCTCGAGGTGCAGCAGTTGACGTCGCCGCCGTCGGTGCTGTTCCGGCCGTCATTCATCCGCGCCGTCCGCAAGGCCGCTCGTCAGGCCGAGCGCCAGATGAGCGAGCAGCCGGCGGCGCCGCTCGTCCCCGCCGCGGCGGCGTGACGCCCCCCTCGGTTTCACGCTGGTTCAGCCACGCCTGGCGTGGATGGATCAGCGTGAAACGGAAGTAGTACCCGACAACACGAGGTTTCGGAGCTGGCGCAGGGCGACCGACAGCGTCGTGAGGTCGAAGACACCGCCCGAGCGGATCTCGGCGAACAGCGCCGTAGTGCGGTTCACGACCCGCTCGTTGGCGGCGGTCCAGTGCTCGACGATCTCGCCGACGGGCGTGAAGACGTCGCCGGCCCGGAGGGCGTCGTCGGCCAGCGTGCGCAGCTCGGCCAGCAGGTCGTCGCGCACGGCGGCGCGGGCGTGACTCTGCCACCGATCGTTGCGGGGTAGGGCGCCGACCCGCTCCCACAGCCAGCCCAGCTCGAGCCGTTCGAACAGGCCCCAGTAGACGCGAGCGGTGTCCTCGGGCGTGCGGCCCCGGGCGCGCGCCACCTCGACGATGTCGAATCCGGTGTGCAGATACGGCCATGCCGCGGCCCGGTCCGCCAGCTCGGCCGGGACACCGGCGTCGATGGCCGCCTTGGTGGCCTCGGCCATCGCCGCACCGAACGTCGGGCCGACGAGATCAGCCAGCGAGCCGGCCAACGCTTCCATGCCGGGCCGGAACGACGCGACGGTGCCCGCGATGTCGAGCGGTGGACGGCGATGGCGCAGCAGCCAGAGCACGCCCCGCTCCACCATGCGCCGCAGGTCGAGCAGGAGACGCAGCTGGACGTCGGAGGCGATGGCGCCATCGAGCTCGGCCAGCGCCTGCCAGTACTCGTCCATGCCGAACACATCGCGGGCCGCGAGATGGCTGCGCATCGTGTCGGGTGTCGCCGCGCCCGTCTCCTCCGCCATCCGGAACTCGAACGTGATCCCGGCCTTGTTGACCATCTCGTTGACGAGACGAGTGGCGATGATCTCGCGCCGCAGCCGGTGCCGGCCCATGGCGTCGGCGTACATCTGGAGCGTCGACGGGAAGTAGTGGACCAGCTCGGGCTGGACGTATGGATCTTCGGGCACGCTCGACTCGAGGATGGCGTCGACTTGGTCGAGCTTCGTGTACGACAGCAGCACCGCGAACTCGGGCGTCGTGAGCCCGTTGCCCGCGGCCTGGCGCTCGGCGAGCTGCTTGCCCGTCGGCAGGGCCTCGAGGTCGCGCGAGATGCGGCCGTCGTGCTCGAGGACCCGGAGGTACCGGGCGTGCACATCGACCATCGACTCCGCCTGCAGCCCAGCAATGGCGAGCGCGAGGGTCTGGCCCCGGTTGTCGTCGAGCACGAGCTCGGCCACCTCGTCGGTCATGGCGTGCAGCAGCTCGTTGCGCCGCGCCGGCTCGAGCTGGCCCGCCGCCACCAGGCCGTCGAGCAGGATCTTGATGTTCACCTCGTGGTCCGACGTGTCGACGCCGGCCGAGTTGTCGATGGAGTCGGTGTTGATGAGCCCGCCGCCGAGGGCGAACTCGACGCGGCCGCGTTGGGTCACGCCCAGGTTGCCGCCTTCCGCGACGACTTTGGCCCGCACATCCGACGCGTTGACCCGGACGGCGTCGTTGGCGCGGTCGCCCGCATCGGCGTTGGTCTCGGCGGAGGCCTTCACATAGGTGCCGATGCCGCCGTTCCACAACAAGTCGACCGGCGCCCTGAGGATGGCGCTGATGAGCTCGGCGGGGGTGACGGCGCTGGCGTTGACGCCCAGCCTCGACCGCACCGCCTCCGACAACGGGATGGACTTGGCCGCACGCGGCCACACGCCACCTCCGGCGGAGATGCGGGACCGGTCGTAGTCGTCCCAGGAGGAGCGGGGTAGCTCGAACAGTCGCTTGCGCTCATCCCACGCCGTCGCCGGATCCGGGTCGGGATCGAGGAACACATGGCGGTGATCGAAGGCGGCCACCAGCTTCAGGTGCGGCGACAGCAGCATCCCGTTGCCGAACACGTCGCCCGACATGTCGCCGATGCCGACGGCGGTGATGGCCGCCGTGTCGGCGTCGATCCCGAGGATCCGGAAGTGGCGACGCACGCTCTCCCAGGCGCCTCGCGCCGTGATGCCCATCTTCTTGTGGTCGTAGCCCTCGCTGCCGCCGGACGCGAAGGCGTCGCCGAGCCAGAACCCGTACCGGGCGGCGGTCTCGTTGGCGAGGTCGGAGAACGTCGCCGTGCCCTTGTCGGCCGCGACGACGAGGTAGGGATCGTCGCGGTCGTGCCGGACGACGCCGGGGGGCGGCTCGATCTGGCCGAGGCGGAGGTTGTCGGTGACGTCGAGCAGGCCGCTGATGAACGCCGTGTAGCAGGCGGTCACTTCGGCCGCGAGCGCGTCGGCACCGACGGACGGCCGCTTGACGACGAACCCGCCCTTGGCCCCGGTGGGGACGATGACGGCGTTCTTGACCTTCTGGGCCTTCATGAGCCCGAGCACCTCGGTGCGGAAGTCCTCCCGCCGGTCGCTCCACCGGATGCCGCCCCGGGCCACCGGACCAGCTCGCAGGTGCACGCCCTCGACCCGCGGCGAATACACCCATATCTCGTACAGCGGCCGGGGCAGCGGCAGGTCGCGAACCTTGGCCGGGTCGAGTTTGAACGACAGGTACGGGCGTGACCGGTAGGCGTTGGTCCGGCTGGTGGCGAGAACGAGCGCCAGGAAGGCGCGGAGGATGCGGTCCTCATCGAGGCTCGACACCCGGTCGACGGCCGCCGTGATCTCGGCCGCGATGCCGTCGGACTCGAGGCTCCGGTTGCCGTCGAAGGACGGGTCGAACCGCACCGCGAACAGCTCGACGAGCTGGCGGGCGATCTCGGGATGGGCGGCCAAGGTCTCCTCGACGTACCCGGGGCTGAACGTCAGGCCGGTCTGGCGGAGGTACCGGGCGTAGGCCCGCAGCACGGTGAGCTGGAACGTGGTGAGGCCGGCCAGCAGCACGAGCCGGTTGAAGCCGTCGCTCTCGACTGCGCCCCGCCACACCGCCCCGAACGTGGCGAGGAACTCGGAGCGCACCGCGTCGCCGGCGACGACGCCGGATGGCGGCCTGAGGCCGAGGTCGTAGACCCACGCCGATGGCTGGCCCTCGGGAGTGAGCTCGAACGGCCGCTCGTCGGTGACCTCCACGCCCATCTGCTCCAAGGTCGGCAACACCGACGACAACGACAGCTCCGTACGCGAGTAGATCTGGAGCCGCAGGTCGGGTCCGTCCGCGCTGGGACGGTCGTACAGCGCGGTCACGATGCCGCCGTCGTCGCCGAGGGCGCGCAAGCGGTCGAGATCGGTGACGGCGTGACCGGCGCTGAACGCCTCGCGGTACGACGCCGGGAAGCCGGCCTCGACCTGGGCGAAGGTGTCGAGACCCTGTTCCTCGCCGAGCCGTGTGACGAGGGCGTCGCGCAGGTCGTCGACCCACCAGCGCGTGACGGCAGCCAGCCGCCGCTCGACGGCCGGCTCGTCCACGTCCGTCGGGGCGTCAGGCCCGACGAACACGAGGACATGCAGCCGCGCCAGGACACTGGCCGTGATAGAGGAGTCGTACTCCGCCGACTGACCGCGGTAGGCGTCGAGTAGGATCTCGTTCAT
>DASXAI010000668.1:0-4624 GCA_036406775.1 Acidimicrobiales bacterium | reverse complement strand
ACCCGCAGGCGCGACGGATCATCGGCGGGCATGGCGTACACCTGGGTCCCGTCGTACAGCTGGAGCACGTGCTCGAGCCGGCGCAGGAACCGGTACGACTCCGCTAGTTGCTCGGCGTCGACGCTGTCGACGTAGCCGTTGGCGGCCAGCTGATCGAGCGCGGTCAACGTCGTCGGCGACCGGAGCTCGACGTCGAGCCGCCCGTGCACGAGCTGCAGCAGTTGCACGGCGAATTCGATGTCGCGGATACCGCCGCGGCCCCGCTTCACTTCCCGGTCGGTCAGGCCCTTGCGCGCGAGCTCGGCTTCGGTCCGCGCCTTGAGCCGTCGCATCGATCGGAGGTCGTCGGCACTGAACGTCCGGCCCCACAGGTGTTGGCCGGCGTGGTGGTCGAAGCCGGCGCCGAGCTCGCGGTCCCCCGCGACGGCGCGGGCCTTCAGCAGCGCCTGGAACTCCCACGGCTCGGCCCATCGCCCCCAGTACGAGTCGTAGGACGCGAGCGTGCGCACCAGTGGCCCGTCGCGCCCCTGGGGCCGAAGATTGGCGTCGACGCGGAAGCAGGATCGCGCGATCTCCATCACGCGCCGGGCGTTGCGTTCCAGCCGCGTGATGTCGCCCTCGCCGACGAACACCACGTCGATGTCACTGGCGTAGTTCAGCTCGTCGCCGCCGAGCTTGCCCATGCCGATGACGGCGAGGCGGTCGGTGCCGTCGACGCCGGCGAGCGCGACGGCCGCGTCCAGCACGTCACGGGCCAGCGCGCTGATGGCGGCGACAGTGGTGGGGAGATCGTCGCGCCCGAGGAGGTCACGGGCGGCGAGACGGGTGTACTCGAGCTGCTTCCATCGGGCCAGGCGCTCGCCGTCAGCGGCGTCGACAGGCGGCCGGACGTCGAGGTCGGCGAGCACGTCGAGGATGCCGGGATCGGTGGTCACTAGCCGCCCGAGGCTCCGGCTGGCCGCCACGACGGCCACCACCGCCGCCGCCAGTACCCGGTCGGCGCGCAGGCGCGCTTCGGCGTCGGGGCGGGCCGCGACCAGGCGTTCGATGCCGATTCGCACGCCCGCCGGCGCCGCCGAGCGCTCGATCGCCTCGTCGAGATCGGGCAGAACCACCACGTCAGTGTGGCGCGCCACGTACCATGGGCGGCGACGGGCGGAGGGAACTCGGAGGTCGGTGATGGTCCGCCGCGTCGCCAGCGTGGCCGCCGCCATCGTGGCGGGAGGATCCCTGATAGCTGCGTGCAGCTACGAGAAGCAGGATGCCGTGACGACGCAGTCGACACTGGCAACCGTTCCGGTCGTGCCGACCGGAGGGCGAACCGGCGTCGTCGGCACGCTGCCACCGGTGACGTCGTCGCCGACGACCCTGGCTGCGGCGCCCACCGCGCCGCCGGCGCCGCCGGCCACCACGGCCCCGCCGGAGACGGCGCCGCCGGCCACGCCGCGCGCCACCTCGGCACCGAAGAAGCCGGCACCACCGGCGTCGGCCGCGCCGAAGTCAGCCACCGCGTCGGTCCAGGCCGGCGCCTACACCAGCGCCGAGGCGGCGGCGGCGGGGGTGGCGGCCCTCGGCGCCAAGGGCTTCGGTGGGTTCGTGGTGGCCGGCTCGGGGCCGTTCCGCGTGCAGACGGGTCCGATGCCCCGTGCCGACGCCGAGGACCTCGCTCGCCGCGTCAGCGCCGCCGGAGTCCACGCTTTCGTGCGCGGCTGACCGCGCTCACCCGTTCCTGTCGGGGAATCGCGCCGAATCCGCGCCGTTCTGCCGACAGGAAGCCTTGGGACGCGTCAGCCGGCGTAGCCGGTGACGTCGACGACGACGTGGCAGTCGTTGGTGCCACCCCGCAGCGTGATGCTGCGGTCGCCGCCGAGCGCGACGAAGGCGGCCGTCGCCAGGTTCTCACCGGGCCCGAACCAGTTGATCGACGACGTACCGGCCCACGGCGTTCCAGCGGGGAAGGCGGCGACGTACCCCCCGGCGCCCTCGGTTTCGGTGACCGTGAGCGTGATGGTGGCGGCGGTGGCGCCGGCCGGCACCACGGCGGAGCCGTCGGTGGCCGTGGCCAGGCTCACCACGCGCTCCTCGTTGGCCCGGAGCTTGCCGCCGCCCAGGCGGGAGTCGTAGACGCGGGCGGGCGGGATCGGCACCAGGCCGCCGGTCGACGACCCCAGGCTCGATGGAGGCGGGATGAAGTCGACCCGGATGCCGCGACAGACGCACGTCCGCTGACCGCGCCAGACGAAGGCGCACAGCGAGTCGTTGGCGCCGATCAGGCGGGGCAGGGTGGTCGCGTACTGCGAGGTGGCGAGGGTGATCACGCCGGTGCCGGGCACGCCCTGGCTCAGCAGGACCTCGATCGCTCCCGACGTCGCTCCCGGGTGGTAGAGCTGCACGGCGCAGAGTTGCGAGCCGGACTGCTGGTAGAGGAAGAACACCACGTCCTGGACCACGCTGCCGGCCGGGACGTCGAGCGGGGTGCCCACGTACCCGCCGGTGGTGCTCGGGTACGACCCGTTGAACGGGTCCTTGACGAACACCGTGCCCGTGGGCGGCGTCTCGAGCTCGTTGCCCGCCATCAACGACAGGCCCGGATACGACTTGGACTGCACGGCCGATGTGGGGCTGAGCTGGGCCGGCGCCGGGCCGGCGGCCCGGGCTGGCCGCACGCCCGTGAGCGTGGTGGCCCCCGCGACAGCGCCGGCCCCGAGCAGGCGCCGGCGCGTGAACAAGCCATGGCTGGGCAACAAGAACCGTCCCTCCTTGTGGCGGTCACCCCCACGGGGGGCGGTCGTCTGGTGACCCTAGCCGTTCGTTTCGGCCGCTGCCCGAAGGACGTCGGCCGGTAGCCTTTGGCCTGGTGAGCCGCCTTCGCGTCGCCCTGTGTCAGCTGAACACGACGGTGGGTGACCTCGACGGCAACACGAGCCGCATCATGGACGCCCTGGCCCGGGCCGAGGCGGGCGGGGCCGATATCGCCGCCTTCCCCGAGCTCGCCATCACGGGCTATCCCCCCGAGGACCTGGTACTGAAGCCGGGTTTTGTCGCCGACAACCAGGCCGCGGTGGCCAAGGTGGCGGCCCGCACCGGACGATGTGTCGCCATCGTCGGGTTCGTCGACTCGGGCCGCGATCTCCACAACGCCGCCGCCATCTGCGCCGGCGGTGAGATCGTCGGCGTCTACCGCAAGCGGCTCCTGCCGAACTACGCCGTGTTCGACGAGCAGCGCTACTTCACCGCCGGTTACGAGCCGCTCGAGCTGTATGTCGCGGGCGGCGTCCGGGTCGGCGTCAGCATCTGCGAGGACGCTTGGAGTCCCACCGGCCCGATCGCGTCACTGGGCCTCGGCGGTGCCGAGTTGGTCGTCAACATCAACGCCTCGCCCTACTTCGCCGGCCGGCTGGCGGGCCGCGAGCGGATGCTGGCCACCCGCGCCGCCGACGCCTCCTGTGGCCTCGTGTACGTGAACCAGGTGGGCGGCCAGGACGAACTGGTGTTCGATGGCGCCTCACTGGTCTTCGACGGCGACGGTGACCTCGTGGCCCGGGCCCGCCAATTCGCCGAGGACGTCGTGATCGTCGACATCGACACCCGCCCCGTGTTCCGCAAGCGGCTGCTCGATCCTCGTGGCCGCGTCAGCGTGGAGGCGCTGCGCGAGATCGTCATCACCGATCGTCCGGTGGCCGACGACGCCAGCCATCCGCCGGTCCTGACGCCGCCGCTCGATCCGGTGGACGAGGTCTACGAGGCGCTCGTGCTCGGCACGCGCGACTACATCCGCAAGAACGGCTTCTCCGACGTCGTCATCGGGCTGTCGGGTGGCATCGACTCGTCGCTCGTCGCGTGCATCGCCGCCGACGCCGTTGGCCCCGAGCACGTGCACGGCGTGGCCATGCCGTCGCGCTACTCGAGCGAGGGCTCGCGCACCGACGCCAGCGCGCTGGCTGACGCGCTCGGCATCGACTTCCGCGTCGTCGCCATCGAGGACGCGTTTGTCGCTTTTCTCGGCATGTTGGCGCCGTCGTTCGAAGGTCGCGAGCCGGACCTCACCGAGGAGAACCTGCAGAGCCGCATCCGCGGCATGGTGCTGATGGCGCTCTCCAACAAGTTCGGATGGCTCGTGCTCACGACGGGCAACAAGAGCGAGATGGCCGTCGGCTACTCGACGCTGTACGGCGACACCGCCGGCGGCTTCGCAGTCATCAAGGACGTGTTCAAGCTCCAGGTGTACGAGCTCGCTCGCTTCGTCAACGCCCGGGCCGGCCGCGACGTGATCCCCGAGGCCGTGCTCACCAAGCCGCCGTCGGCCGAGCTCCGTCCCGACCAGCGCGACGATCAGAGCCTGCCGCCCTACGACGTGCTCGACCCCATCCTCGAGGCCTACGTGGAGGGCGACTGCACCGCGTCGGAGTTGGTGGCGGCCGGCTTCGACGAGGCCGTCGTGCGCCGCATCACGCGGCTCGTCGACCTCGCCGAGTACAAGCGGCGCCAGTCGCCTCCGGGCGTTCGTGTCACGGCCAAGGCGTTCGGCAAGGATCGCCGCCTGCCGATCACCAACGGCTACCGGGGATGAGTCTTCGTCGCCGTCCTCCGCTCCGCTTCGGCCGGCTCCTACTCGCTCCGCTCG
>DASXAI010000667.1:0-10853 GCA_036406775.1 Acidimicrobiales bacterium | reverse complement strand
CGCTTCGGGTCCTTGAGGCCGGCCCGCGTGCGGCGGATGGCCTGGCTGACGGCGCGGATCGAGTCGTTCTGGCCGATGACCCGCTTGTGCAGCTCGTCCTCCATGCGGAGGAGCTTGGCCGTCTCCTCCTCGGTGAGCTTGTAGACGGGGATGCCGGTCCAGATCGACAGGACCTCGGCGATGGCCTCTTCGTCGACCTCGTCGAACAGGTCGACCCCGCTCGACTTGATCTCGGCCTCCATGCGGGCCTTCTCCTCGAGGAGGGCCTTCTCCTGGTCGCGCAGGCGGCCGGCCTCCTCGAAGCGCTGGGCCTCGACGGCGTCTTTCTTCTGGCCCTGCACCTGGGCGATGCGGTTCTCGAGGTCCTTGAAGTCGGGCGGCGTCTGCATCCGCTTGATGCGCAAGCGCGAGCCGGCCTCGTCGATGAGGTCGATGGCCTTGTCGGGCAGGTGCCGATCGGAGATGTACCGGTCGGCGAGGTTGGCCGCTGCTACCAGGGCCTGGTCGGTGATCGTGACCCGGTGGTGGGCCTCGTAGCGGTCGCGCAGGCCCTTCAGGATCTCGATGGTGTGGCTGACCGTCGGCTCCTCGACCTTCACGGGCTGGAACCGGCGCTCGAGGGCGGCGTCCTTCTCGAGGTGCTTGCGGTACTCGTCGAGCGTGGTGGCGCCGATCGTCTGCAGCTCACCGCGGGCCAGCATCGGCTTCAGGATCGACGCGGCGTCGATGGCGCCCTCGGCCGCGCCCGCACCGACGAGCGTGTGGATCTCGTCGATGAACAGGATGATGTCGCCGCGGGTGCGGATCTCCTTGAGGACCTTCTTCAGGCGCTCCTCGAAGTCGCCCCGGTAGCGGCTGCCCGCCACCAGCGCGCCGAGGTCGAGCGTGTACAGCTGCTTGCCGGCGAGCGTCTCGGGGATGTCGTGGTTGACGATCTTCTGGGCCAGGCCTTCCACGATGGCGGTCTTGCCCACGCCCGGCTCGCCGATGAGCACGGGGTTGTTCTTGGTGCGGCGGGACAGCACCTGCATGACCCGCTCGAGCTCGCGCACGCGTCCGATCACCGGATCGAGCTTCTTCTCCCGCGCCAGCTGCGTCAGGTTCCGGCCGAACTGGTCGAGGACCAGGCTGCCCTGTTGGCCACTTTCGGCCGGGCCGCTGGACGACGACGACGTGGAGCCACCACCCTTTTGCTCGCCTCCCGCCGGACCGGTGTATCCCGACAAGAGCTGGATCACCTGCTGGCGTACCCGCGAAAGGTCGGCGCCAAGCTTCACGAGCACCTGGGCGGCGACACCCTCGCCCTCACGGATGAGGCCGAGGAGGATGTGCTCGGTACCGATGTAGTTGTGGCCGAGCTGCAGCGCCTCCCGCAGCGACAGTTCGAGCACCTTCTTGGCGCGTGGCGTGAAGGGGATGTGGCCCGACGGCGACGAACCGCCCTGCCCGATGATCTCCTCCACTTGGCTGCGGACGGCCTCGAGGCTGATGTTGAGCGACTCGAGTGCCTTGGCCGCGACACCTTCACCCTCGTGGATGAGGCCGAGGAGGATGTGCTCGGTGCCGATGTAGTTGTGATTGAGGAGGCGCGCTTCCTCCTGGGCGAGGACCACCACCCTGCGAGCCCGGTCAGTGAAGCGTTCGAACAATGGAGCCGCCTTCGTGAGTCGACGGATGCGTGGGAGAAGCCTACCCGGTGCCCTTTCCGAACGACGCGTCGGCGGCCGCCCTGGTCGGAGGGTTCTCCGACCCGTAACACGACCCCCTAGCCTGTCGTCGTGCCGCCGCCTTCGCCGCTGCTCGCCCTGCTCGCCCACGGCGACGAGCTCGAGCGGGTGGAGACGGCCCTTCGGGCCAGCGTGGAGACCGACGACGCCGACCTCACCGAGATAGCCAGTCACCTCATCCGGGCCGGCGGCAAGCGGCTGCGGCCCGTGTGCACGCTGGTGGCGGCCCGGACCGCCGGGGAGGTCGTCACCGACGACGTCGTGATGGGCGGCGTGGCCGTCGAGCTGGTGCACCTGGGCTCGCTGTACCACGACGACGTCATCGACGAGGCCGAGACCAGGCGCGGCATCGAGAGCGTGAACGCCCGGTGGGGAAATCTGACGGCCATCTTGGCCGGTGACATCCTCCTCGGCCGGGCCTCGGAGATCGCGGCCTCGCTCGGCACCGAGGTTGCCGGCCTCCTGGCCCACACCATCGTGCGGCTCTGCCAGGGCGAGGTGGCCCAGCTCCGCGACACGTTCTCCGTGGCCCGCACCGAGGCGTCGTATCTCCGCTCCATCGAGGGCAAGACGGCGTCGCTGTTCTCCACCGCGTGCCGGATCGGTGGCCTGGTCATGGGAGCCGATCGCGACCAGGTGGAGGCCCTCACCAGGTGCGGCACCGCCTTCGGGATGGCGTTCCAGATCTACGACGACATCCTCGACCTCACGGCGAGCGAGGCCGAGCTGGGCAAACCGGCCGGTCACGACCTCATCGAGGGCGTCTACACCCTGCCGGTCATCCGTACCCTCGCCGCCGGTGGCACCGCCGCCGCCGAGCTCGAGGACCTGCTGGCCCGTCCGCTGGACGGAGCCGAGCTCGACAAGGCCCTGGCCATCGTGCGGTCGGGGCCGGCGGTCCCGTCGGCCCTGGCCACCGCCCGGGAGTATGCGGACGAGGCCCGCGCCCTCGCCGATTCACTCCCGGCGGGCGACGCCACGCTGGCCCTGGGGTCGGCGGCCCACGCCTTGCTCGACACCCTCGACACCGAGCCAGCTTGACCTGGGCGGATGGCGTCGGTACACATCCGGCGCACATCCCGAGCAAGGAGGCAGTCCCATGACCACCGCCGTCGTCACGCCGCGGCCGGTTCTCCCGTGGTGGTTCTTCCTCGTGGCCGGGATCGCGTGGTTGATCTTCGCGTGGATCATCCTGTCGTTCGACTACCGCACGGTATGGGCGATCGCCATCTGGACCGGGTGCGCCCTCATCGGTATGGGGATCACCACGTTCTTCGCGTCGAGCCTGCTCGAAGGGACATGGAAGTGGCTGGGCTACACCGGCGGTGCGGCCGCCATCGTGCTCGGCATCCTGTGCTTCGCCTGGCCGGGTCAGACGGTCAAGGTCCTCGCCGCCCTCATCGGGTGGTACCTGCTGTTCAAGGGCATCGCCGACATCGTGCTCTCCTTCGCCCAGCGTGACGCGTACGACCTGTGGTGGCTCACCCTCGTCGTGGGGATCTTCGAGATCGCGCTCGGCTTGTGGGCGATCAGCTACAGAGGCGCCGCCATCGCCCTGCTGGTGGTCTGGGTGGGCGTCACCGCGGTCTTCCACGGGATCACCGACATCCTCCTCGCCTTCCAGGTGAAGAAACTGACCGACTGATCAACGTTCGATGTGACGGTTTTCGACAGCAGTTGTCGATTTCCGTCACGTCGACGGGAAGAAACGGTTGGCGATCCAGGCCCCGAGCTCGAGGGCGGGGGCCGACGCCGCCACCAGGACCGCAGCCATCACGAGCTCGCCGCCTTGAGGCAGCACGAGGTCGAAGAAGTCGCGGCCGAACGGCACGACCACCACGAGCAGGAGGAGGCCGGCCATCCCGAGCACGACGGCCAGCCGCACAGGATCGAGCGGTCGGGCCACGCGCGCCACCACGAGCAGCGAGACGCCGGTGAGCACGAGCGTCGCCATCGTGCGCTCCTCGGTCAGGTCGAGAGCGGGATTCTGGCGGGCGAAGACGTAGCCGATCATCGTGGCGGTGGCGCAGACGATGCCGCTCGGCACGGCGAACCGCGCCACCCGCGCCAGGAACCCGGGACGCACCAGTTCCGTGTTCGGCAGCAGGGCGAGGATGGTGGCGGGAATGCCGATGGTGACCGTGCCGACGAGCGTCAGCTGTCGGGGCAGGAACGGGAACGGCAGTAGCGACACGCCGACCGCGATGGCGAAGAGCAGGGCGTAGACGGTCTTGGTGAGGAAGAGGCTGGCCACGCGCTCGATGTTGTTGATGACGCGCCGGCCCTCGGCCACGACGTACGGGAGGGCGGCGAACGAGCTGTCGAGGAGCACGAGCTGCGCCACCGCCCGCGTGGCTTCGCTGCCCGACGCCATGGCGATGCCGCAGTCGGCGTCCTTCAGGGCGAGCACGTCGTTCACGCCGTCGCCGGTCATGGCGACGGTGTGGCCGCGCGACTGGAGGGCGTGCACCATGGCCCGCTTCTGATGGGGCGACACGCGCCCGAAGACGGTGTCGTTCACCACGGCGTCGGCCAGGGCGGGCATGTCGTCGGGGAGCTGTCGCGCGTCGACGAGCGCCGAGGCGTTGGCGAGGCCGGCCCGGCCGGCGACGGCGGCGACGGTGCGCGGGTTGTCGCCCGAGATCACCTTCAGCGTGACGCCCTGCGCCGCGAAGTAACTGAGCGTTTCGGGCGCGTCGGGTCGGATCCGGTCCTCGAGCAGCACGAGGGCGACGGCGACGAGCCCGTCTGGGCGGCGGTCGCCATCGAGCGGGGCCTCGGAGCGGGCCAGCACGAGCACGCGCCGGCCGCTGTCAGCCTCGCGGTCGACGTCGGTCTTCACGGCCCCGCCGAAGTCGTCGGCGAGCACGTTCTCGGGCGCGCCGAGCACCCACGTGCCCCACTCGTCGAAGGAGACGGCACTCCACTTGCGGGCCGACGAGAACGGCACCGTGCCGCTGACACTCCAGTCGGGCGCGTCCGGGTACTTGTCGCGCAGCGCCCGTTGCGTGGCGTTGGGGTCGGGATCGGCGCCCGCAACTGCCGCCAGCACCGTGTCGAGGTCGGGGTAGCCGTCGCCCGTCTCGAGGACGCCGGCCACGTCCATCGACCCTTCCGTGATGGTGCCCGTCTTGTCGAGGCACACCACGTCGACGCGCGCCAGCACCTCGATGGCTGGCAGCTCCTGCACCAACGTGCGCCGCCTCGAGAGGCGCACGACGCCGACGGCGAAGGCCACGCTCGTGAGCAGCACCAGCCCTTCCGGCACCATGGCGACGATGCCGCCGATGGCGCTGATGGCCGCCTCCCGCCAGTCCTTCTGGCTGTGGTGCTGGCTGATGATCAGCAGGATGGCGGCCGGCACCATGATGTACAGCACCCACGTGATGATCCGATTGACGGCGTTGCGCAGGTCCGACGACACGAGGGTGAACCGCCGGGCCTCCTCGGCCAACTGGGCCGCGTAGGCGTCGGCACCGACCTTCGTCACCTGGGCCCGACCGTTGCCGGCCACGATGAAGCTGCCCGACAGCAGGTCGTCGCCCGGCTCCTTCACGACGGGGTCGGCCTCGCCCGTCAGCAGCGACTCGTCGACCTCGAGGTTGGAAACGGTGAGCACCGTGCCGTCGGCGGGCACCTGGTTGCCGGGCCGCAGGTCGAGGACGTCGTCGAGCACGATCTCGTGGACGCCGATCTCCTCGTCGGTGCTGTCGCGCACGACGCGCGCCTTGGGCGCACTCAACACGGCGAGACGATCGAGGCTCTGCTTGGCCCGCATCTCCTGGATGGTGCCGATCAGCGTGTTGGAGATCACGACGCCGAAGAACAACGCGTCGCGCGGCGACCCGAGGGCGACCACGATGACGGCGAGCGTCGTCATCAGGAAGTTGAAGCGGGTGAAGACGTTGGCCCGCAGGATCTGACCGAACGTGCGCGACGGCGCGTCGGGCACGATGTTGACGCGGCCCGTGCGGATCCGCTCGTCGACCTCGGCCCGGGTCAAGCCGGTGGTCGGATCGACGGTGGTCGCGAGCGCGGTCGTCTCGGTCATGCCAGCACCGCCTCGGCCGCCGCCAGTCCGGACAGGGCGGCGCCTTCGACCTTGGGGCCGGCGAAGGCGTCACCCGCCACGGCGACGGGCGCCACCCCCTCGGTCGACGACCAGCACGCCTCCGGCCACGTGCGTTGCGGCGTGGCGAAGCGCCACCGCTTGACGACAGTGGCGACCGGTCGTGCGTCACCGAACCACGGGGCCGCCGCGTCGAACAGCCACTCCTCCAGCGCCGCAGGCGGGTCGTCCCAGTGCAGGCGGGACGGGTCGGCGGCGACGTGCAGGGTCAGCGCGGGCACGTCCGAAATGCCCTTGCGCCGGTTGTCGGCGAGGAAGGAAAAGGTGTCGTCGGGCTGCTGGACGCCACCGGGTTCGGGCACCGCGCCCGGGCCGTCGAGCACGGTGAGAAGGGCGATGGTGCGGTCGTAGTCGGTGCGTCGGAGCTCCTCCGGCACGGCGAGGCCCGACGTGATGAGCAGCGACGCGCTCTGGGGCACGGGACAGGCGACGACCAGCGCGTCCGCCGTCAGCACCGAGCCGTCGTCGACGACGACGTCCCAGCCCGCCGCGCCCGGGCGGATGGCGAAGACGAACGTCGAGAGGCGTACGTCGAGCCCGTCGGCCAGATGGGCGGCCAGCGCCGCCATGCCGCCGCGCACGGCGTAGCGCGGATAGCCGTCGAGCGGATCCTGGAAGCCGCGGGTCCACTCGTAGACGAGGCCGGCGCGCCGCCACGGGTCGACCATGGCCGCGAACGCCTCGGAGCGCACGGTGAAGAACTGGGCGCCCGTGTCGAGTCGACCGGCACCGAGCCGTGCCGTCGCCAATCGGCCACCGACGACCGAGCCCTTGTCGAGAACGACGACATCGCGGCCAGTGGCCCGCAGGCGGCCCGCCGCGACGAGTCCGCTCAACCCGGCGCCCACGACTACGACCGTCATTCGAGCGCGAAGGTCACGGTGACGCTGGCGTGGATCTCGATCTCGCCGACGTGCACGGCCGACGGTGCGGTCTCCGCGCCGGCATCCATCGGGGCAGCCATCGCCATCATGCGCGGCATCGGCGCCGGCCGGCTCTCACCGATCTCGTCGATCCGCTGCACGGCGCCCACCTGGAGCCCGAGGGCGTCGGCGTAGGCGGTGGCGCGCGCCTTGGCGTCGAGCGCGGCGCGCCGGTACGCCTCCTGGCGACCGGCGTTGTCGGGGCTCACCACGAAGTCCTGGTCCACGACCTCGGCGCCAGCGGCCACGGCCTTGGACACGATCGTGTCGACGACGGCGAGGTCGTCGGTGATGGTCACGTCGAAGGTCGCGGTGGCGCGGTGGCCGTAGCTCACCGACTTGCTCCGCTCCCATCGCCACTCCTCGGTCACGCGGACGCCCGACGTGTGCCAACCCGTGTCCGGGATGCCGGCGTGGCGCAGCACGGCCCCCACCGCGTCGGCCCGTTCGGTGGCGATCCGCAGGGCCTCGGACGGGTCACGGTCGAGCTGCGTGACGCGCAGATCGAGCGTGGCCTTGTCGGGCAACGTCCTCGTGGTGGCCGCACCCTGCACCCGGACCACGGGGCCGTCGTGTGCTTCGCCCATCTCCTCAGCCTTCCAGGTCCAGACCGATGTCGAGGGCCGGGGCCGACTGGGTGATCACGCTGGTGGAGATGAGGTCGGCACCGGCGGCGGCGTAGTCGGCGACGGTGTCGAGCGTGACGCCTCCCGACACCTCGATGAGGACTCGGCCCGCCGCCAACGCCACGCACTCAGCGACCTCGGCTGGCGTCATGTTGTCGCAGAGCACCAGCGTGGCGCCGGCGTCGATCGCCTCCACGACCTGGTGTGGGCGGTCGCACTCGACCTCGACGGTGCGCCCCGGCCACCGCGCCTTGGCCCGGGTCACGGCGTCCGCGATCGACACGCCTGCCAGATGATTGTCCTTGACGAGGACGAAATCCGACAGTGAGCCGCGGTGGTTCACACCACCGCCGGCCCGCACGGCCGCTTTCTCCAGCGCCCGCAAGCCGGGCAGCGTCTTGCGCGTGTCCCAGATGCGCGTGCCGGCGTTGGCGCCGCCGGCGGCGGCCACGAAGCGCGCCGTCAGCGTGGCCACGCCCGACAGATGGCAGAGGAAGTTCAGCGCCGTGCGCTCGGCGGTGAGCACCGAGGTCAGCCGGCCGGTGATGGTGGCCACGACGTCGCCGGGGGCGAGGCGGTCGCCGTCTACGAGCCGCCACTCCACCAACACCGCCGCGTCGATCTGACGGAAAGCCTCGGTGGCGCAGGCGCTACCCGCCAGCACACCGTCGGACCGGGCTCGTACGGCCGCTGCGACCGTGGCTTCGGGCGGGAGCAGGGCGGCGGTGAGGTCGCCGAGCGGCCCGAGGTCCTCGTCGAAGGCGCGGCGCACGGCATCGTGGACGGCGCTCGCCGGCGGATCGTGGGGCGACGGCACGACTGCGAAGATACGTGGATGCACAGGGCCCGACGCGCCCAGAAACCGTGGTGGCGGGGCGCAGCGGCGGCGGCAGGCGTGCTGGGTCCGGCCGCCTTCACGACGGCCTGGATCGTCAACGGCCAGCGCCAGTCGAGCTATCCGATCGCCGACGAGCACATCAGCGGGTTGGCCGCTCTCGACGCCGAGCACCCGCAGACGATGATCGCCGGGTTCGTCGTCCTGGGCCTCAGCACCGTCGTGTTCGCGACCGAGCTCGGTCGAGGTCTCGGGGGACGGCGACGAGCGGGATGGGGCCCGGCCCTGCTCGCACTGGGCGGCGCCGCCGCGGTCGCCGCCGGCTTCCTCCGGCGCGATGCCGTGCTCCTCAACCCGCCCGCTCGTCCGGACGGGTACGTGCAGTCGTGGCACAACAACGGCCACGACATCGCCGCCGGCGTGATCTACGTCAGTACTGTCGTCGCCCCCCTCCTGCTCGCCCGCCGGTTCCGCCGCGACCCGCAGTGGGCGTCACTCGTCCCGGTCGCCATCGCATCGAGCGCGGTGAGCGTGGCGCTGATGGCGATCTTCGCCACCGACGTCGACCGTCACGGCAACGGCATCGTCCAGCGGGTGATGGTGACCCTCCCGCAGGCCCTCATGGCTGTGCTGGCTGTGCGGCTGGTGTCGGCCACGGACCCTGCACCACGGTCGAGCTGACGGACCGGGCCGGCGCCCCCAGTGCCTCGGTGACGGCGTCGACCACGGCGGCCCGTTGCTCCCGTAGACCGTCGAGCACGTCGCCGCTCGAGCGGGTGACCCGGCGCCACTGGAGCTTGGCCCGACGCACGCGATCGATCTGCTCCCAACAGGCCACGGTGGCGTAGCCGCAGAGCGGACCGGCCACGAATGTGGCGCGCCACGGATGCTGCAAGCGGCGCTTGGCCAGGAGACCCCAGCCGATCCACGTCGCCGGGTACGCCACCAGCGATGCGAGCATCAGGATCGTGGCCCGGCTCGCCCGCGAGGTCGGCCGGCGCGAGACCAGTCGGACGGCGGCATAGGGCGGCAGGTTCACCCCGGCGCCCACGGCCGCAGGAATCCCCAGAAGGACGATGGCCGTCGCCGATCGGTTGAGGCTCGTCCGCAGGCGCGGCAGGGTGTTGCCGGGCACGACGTCACGGTCCTCGAGACGGAGCAGGTCGAGCTGCGAGCTGTAGGTCGCCGTGGCCTCGAGCACCGGCGCGAGTTGTTCGGGCGGCAAGGCGCTGAGGCGCCGGGCCACCGGCTCCACCCGCGCCATCGGCACAGCGTGCGACGGATCGGCACCGGGCGCTCGGAGCGCGACACGGGCCGCCGTCTCGACGTGGTGCAGCGACGCCTCGTCGTCGTAGCTGACGTAGGCGTCGTCGAGGACGCGTGTGATCATCGCCGTGAGGCGCTCGACGGCAGCGTGGTTGTCAGCGCCGGCGCTCTCGCCGGGGAGCACGATCTCGGCCCAGACGTCGTCGAGATCGATGGGCTCGCCCACCCGCACGAGCACCCGGGTGCGGGGCGCCGCCTTGTCCTCGTAGAGCAAGCCGACAGGCACGATGCGCAGCGCCTCCGCTCCTGCTGCTCGGGCCCCGAGGGCGATGCGCGCCGCGCCCGTCTTCAACGGCAGGAGCTTCAGCGTGTCGTTGATCGTGCCCTCGGGGAACAAGCCGACGGCACCGTCGGCGGCGAGCTCGGCGTCGCAGGCGGCGAAGGTGTTGACGTTGCCGGCCGTGGCGCCGTCCTGGCGCCGGTAGACCGGCAGGACGCCGGCCAGGTTGAGGATCGGACCCAACGGCTTGAACTTCCACAGCGTCGACTTGGCCAGGAACCGCACCGGCCGCGGCGACGCCGCCACGATCAAGACGGGGTCGACGAACCCGTTGGCGTGGTTGGCGCAGATCAGCACGGGTCGGTCGAGCGAGATGCGCTCCGTGCCCTCGGTCTCGATGGAGCGGAACCAGGCCTTGGCGATCAGCCGGCCCAATGTCCGCACCACACGGTCACCGGTGTTGCGGAGGTTCGACGCGCTCGTCGCCATCGCCGCGGGAGCGTAACCCCTTCCGTTTCACGCTTGTTTGACGACCGTAGAGGTTCTTCAACAAGCGTGAAACGGAGACGGGGCGGCTACTGCACCAACCGGACCCGGAAGGCCTCGAGGGTGTCGGGGTGGTCCTCGCGGGTGTGGCAGCCGCGCGTCTCCTCCCGCGCCGAACCGGCCGCGAGCACCGCCCGGGCCACCTCGACCAGGTTGAGCAGCTCGGCGCGGGCCGGCGACGGCGGTTCGTCGACGGCCTGGGCGCCGACGGCGTCGACGACCCGACGGGCCTCGTCGAGCGACGCCGCCGACCGCAGCACGCCGGCGCACCGGGTCATCGTGCGCTGGAGCAGCGACCGCAGCATCGCCACGTCGCCGACGGCGGGCGGTTCGTTCGTCGGTCGCGGCCGCGCGACGCGCCGGCCACCGATGACCTCCGAGTCGTCGAGGGGACCTGGTCCGAGGGCGGCCCGCATCGCACCCGACGGCTCAGGACCGTCGACGCCCTGGCCGATGGCCTCGATGACGCGTGGCCCGTACACCATGCCTTCCAGGAGCGAGTTCGACGCCAGCCGGTTGGC
>DASXAI010000666.1:0-1930 GCA_036406775.1 Acidimicrobiales bacterium | reverse complement strand
GGTGGCGCGGGCCGAGGCCTACGTGGCCACCGCGGTCGTCGGTGCCGCGCTCGCGGTGATCGGAACGGCGGCGTCGGACAACGCCGTCGCCGCCGCCCTGGTGACGGCGGCGGCCGGCTTCGGCCTCACCTATGTCGGCGTGCTGGGTGGCTACACGGTGGTGATGCGCACGCCGCTCCTGCTGAGCGTGGTGCTGGCGGCGTCGGTGGAGGCGCCGTTCTCGGCGGCGTCCGACCGGGTGGCCGGCTGGCTGATCGGGGCGGGGGTGTCGACGCTGGTGGCGCTGTTCCTGTGGCCCCGCCGCGACCACGACGCCATCCTGCGCGCCGCGTCGGATAGCTGCGACCGCTTCGCCGCCATCATCCGCGCCGGTGGTGACCCCGACGAGATCGACGCCGCCCGCGCCGTCGCCCGGACCGCCCACGAAGCCACCAGCCTGCGCACGGCGGGCACGACGTCCCGCCAGCGGGCCTTCGCCCTGCTGGTGGAGGAGCTCGACATGTTCGCCGAATTGCTGCCGGCGTGGTTCGCCGCGTCCGGCCGCTCTCCGGTTCCTCGCCAGGACGTCGAGCTGGTCGACGCCGTCGCTGCCACCATGGAAGGCGCCGGACGGCGCCTGCGGGGCGAATCGGCGCCGCTCGACCTCACGCGCCTCGACCACGCCCGGGCCGACCAACGGGCCGCCGTGGAGGACTGGGCCGCCGCCAGTCTGCGCGCCGGCCGCCCGGCCACCGACGTGCTGGCCGCCCTCGACGCCGTCCGCCCGTTGCGCCTCCTGTCCCACGTGGCCGTGACGGCGGGCGACGCCGCCACCCTGGCCACGGGCGGAGCCGTCCCGACCGAGTGGGTCGACCTCCCGCCGCGAGCCCAGATCGACTCCGGCCTGGGGGCGGCGGCGGTGCGGGCCGGCCGCACCCTCGCCGCCCACTTCGAACTGCGCTCGGTCCGCTTCCGCGACAGCCTGCGGGCCGCCGTCGCCTTCAGCCTCGCCGTCCTGGTGGCCCGGCTCGCTCGTCTCGACCACGCCTTCTGGGCCGTGCTCGGGTCGATCTCGGTGCTGCGCACGAGCGTCACCGGCGCCGGCCGGACGGCGCTGCAGGCGATGCTCGGCACCGTCATCGGCTTCGTCGTCGTGGTGCCGCTCATGCTCCTCATGGGCTCCAACACCGCCGCCTTGTGGGTGGTGCTGCCGATCGCCGCCGCCGTGGCCGGCTACTCCTCGGTCCGCTGGCCGCTCGCCGCCGGGCAGGCCGCGTTCACGGTCCTCGTCGTCGTGCTCTTCAACCTCATCGAGCCGACCGGGTGGAAGGTGGGCGCCGTCCGGGTGCTCGACGTGGCGACGGGCTGCCTCGTGGCCGTCTTCGTGAGCCTCGTGTTCTGGCCCCGTGGCGCCCGGACCCAGGTGCGTCGAGCGCTCGCCGACCAGTTCGCCACCGCCGGCGCCTACCTCGGCGCCTGCTTCCAGCGGGTGTTGTCACCCACCGCCCTCCCGACCCCGTCGCCGCAACTGCACGCGGCCCTCGACGCCCTCCGGCGGGCCCGTGACGCCCTCGGCGATCTGATCGAGGAGCGCGGCCCGGCCGCGCCCGAAACGACGGAGGCCATCGGGCAACTGGCCACCGGGTTGGGAGTGCGCATCTCGGCCGAACGGATCAACGAGCTGGCGCCGACGCCGTTCCAACTCACCGTTTGCCCGGACGCGGCCGCCGTCGTCCGCCGCGAGGCCGGAGCTGCGGCGGACGCCATCAGCCGCATCCAGCCCGTAGCCACCGGCGACAGCTTCGCGGCCGAACGGGGCGCCGCCGTGGCCGGCTGCCTGGCGCAGTGGGACGGGACCGGTGACGAGGCCGCGCGGCGCAACGTCATGACGCTCGTGTGGGTCAGCCAGTGGGTGATCGAGCTGGCGCGGCTGTCGCGCCGCCTCGAACCC
>DASXAI010000665.1:0-4860 GCA_036406775.1 Acidimicrobiales bacterium | reverse complement strand
CAACGTCGACGCCGGCCCCTACGACCGGACATCGCTCCTCGCCGACGCCCACCGACTCGAGCGCCCGCTCCTGCTCGTGCACGGCCTCGCCGACGACAACGTGGTGGCCGCCCACACGCTGCAGCTGTCGGCGGCCCTGCTCGCGGCCGGCCGTCCCCACAGCGTGCTGCCGCTCTCGGGCGTCACCCACATGACGCCCCAGGAGGTCGTGGCCGAGAACCTCCTCCTCCTGCAGCTCGAGTTCCTCCGCCGCGCCCTCGGCCTCACCGAAGTGACGGAAATGCCCCCCTGACGTGCAAAAGCGTCACATCGGCGGCGAGGAAAGGAAGGGAAGGACAGCCGATCGCCCGGCCGGCTTCGCCGGCGGGCCGGCCGCGGGACGGATTGTCCGAGCGGAGCGAGTCGGCGCCGAAGAGGCGCCGAGGATCAGTGCAACTGTTCGGTGAGGTAATTCTCGACGCCGATCTGGCGGATGGCCTCGAGCTGGGTCTCGAGCCAGTCGGCGTGCTCCTCCTCGTCGACGAGCATGTCGGCGAGGAGCTCGCGGGTGCCGTTGTCGCCGAGCCGCACGCACGTGGCGATGCCGTCGTTCAGCCGCTTGATCGAGTCGCGCTCGGTGGCGAGGTCGAGCTCGAACTGCTCCGGCACCGTCTCCCCCACCCGCACCGAGTACAGGCGCTGGAAGTTCGGCATGCCCTCGAGGTAGAGGATCCGGTCGGCGAGCTCCTCGACGTGCTTCATCTCGTCGATCGACTCAGCGCGGATCTTGTCCGCCAGGCGCTCGTAGCCCCAGTGGTGGCACGGCTTGGCGTGCACGAAGTACTGGTTGACGGCCGTGAGCTCGGAGGTGAGCACGTCGTTGAGCAGCTCGAGGACGGCGGGATCACCTTGCATCCGGCGACCCTAACCCGCCCCGTCAGGCCGGGACGGCGACCAGACGATCGGCGGCCGTCGCCACCAGCGACTGCACGACCGGCAGGCAACCCCCGCACCGGGTGGCGGCGCCAGAGCGCTCCTGGACGTCGGCAACACTGCACGCGCCGGCCTCGATCTCGGCCAGGACCCGGCGGTCGGACACCAGGCGGCAGTGGCAGATCAGCGCCATTGGTGTAAGGCTAACCGAACACCTCGCGATCACCAAACCTGGCGGCTCACGGACGGCGAGCCACGAGGACACGGTCACGCCCGGCCAGGTCAGGCCGCACCTCCACGGCGGCGAGACCGGCTGCCCGGGCCAGCTCGACGACCCGTTCACCCTGGTCAGCGCCGATCTCGAGGACCAGGACGCCGCCGGGACGGAGCCACGCCCGTGCGCCCGCCACCAGCACCCGGATGGCCGCCAACCCGTCCGGCCCGGCGAAGACGGCGTCGGCCGGCTCCCACCGCTCGACGGCGGCGTCAGCGGCGCCGTCGGCCACGTACGGCGGGTTGGCCACCAGCACGTCGACGACACCGCCGAGCTCGCTCGGCAGCGCGTCGAACCAGTTCCCGGCGGCCAGGCGCACGTTGGCCCCGGCCCGACCCAGCCCAGCCAAGTTGGCCCGGGCCACGTCGAGGGCGCCGGGAGAGGCGTCGGTGGCCCAGATGGTGACGCCGCTCAACGGCAACTCGTCGGCCAGGGCCAGGGCGATGGCGCCCGATCCGGTGCCGAGATCGGCCACCACGATGGGCGGCGGCATGGAGCGGGCCGCTTCGAGGGCCGCGTCGACGACGATCTCCGTCTCCGGCCGGGGAATGAGGACGCGCCGGTCCACCATCAGGTCGAGGCGGCGGAACCCCCACGAGCCGAGCACGTACTGCAACGGCTCCCCCGCTCGACGCCGGCCCACCATGACGTCGAGGCGGGCGACGGGACGGGTGGTGGCGAGGTCGTCGAGGCCCAGGAGCCAGTCGGCCCCGTCGCGCCCCGACGCCACCTGACACATCCATCGCGCCTCGACCGCCGCCTCTGGCGTACCGCCCAACGCCTCGGTGGTCTCCATCCACAGCCGCCGCCAGCTGGCCGCCGGCGCTGTCGTCACGAGCCGGTGGCGGCGAGCTGGCGGGCGCGCTCGTCGGCCGCCAACGCATCGAGCACCTCGTCGAGATCGCCGGCGAGCACATCCTGCAGCCGGTTCAGCGTGAGCCCGATGCGGTGATCGGTGACGCGGTTCTGCTTGTAGTTGTACGTGCGGATCTTCTCGCTGCGGCCGCCGCCGCCGACCTGGGCCCGCCGTTCGGCCGCCACCTCGGCCGCCTGGCGATCCTGCTCCGCCTTCAAGAGGCGGGCGCGCAGCACCTGCATGGCGCGGGCCCGGTTCTGCAGCTGGCTGCGCTCGTCCTGCATCGCCACGACGATGCCTGTCGGCTTGTGGGTGATGCGCACCGCCGAGTCGGTGGTGTTCACGCTCTGGCCGCCCGGGCCCGACGAGCGGTACACGTCGATCTGGAGGTCGTTGGGATCGATGTCGACGTCGACCTCGTCCGCTTCGGGCAGCACCGTGACCGTGGCCGACGACGTGTGGATGCGCCCTTGGCTCTCGGTGACCGGCACCCGCTGGACCCGGTGGGGGCCGCCTTCGAACTTCAGGTGGCTCCACGCGTCGTCGCCCCGCACGACGAAGGTCACCTGGTTGAAGCCGCCCATGTCGGACGGATCCGCCGACAGCAACTCCGTCTTCCATCCCACGCGCGTCGCATACGCCTGGTACATGTCGTAGAGATCGCGCGCGAAGAGGTTCGCCTCCTCGCCGCCCTCGGCGCCGCGGATTTCGACGATGACGGCCTTGCCGGCGTTGGGGTCGCGTGGCAGGAGGAGCACCTTGAGCTCGTCCTCCAGGCGGGCCAAGTCGGCCTCGGCCTCGGCCACCTCGACACGCGCCAGCTCCCGCTCGTCGCCCGCCGCCTCGACCAGGAGCTCCTTGGCGGTGGTGAGGTCGTCTTCGCGCCGGCGGTATTCGCGGTACGCCGACACCACGGCGCCCAGCTCCTTGTAACGGCGGTTGAGGTCGCGCAGCTGGGACAGATCGGACACGACGGCGGGATCGGCGAGGCGCGCTTCGATGGCGCGGTACTCGTCCTCCAAGCCGGCCAGTCGTTCGATCACGGCGACCCAGGCTAGGGGTTCGCATCGCGTTGACCGCCCTCCTGCCTGTGCGATGCTGCCCGGCGATGACGGCCGCGTTGGAGGCGACGCCGTGGGTGCTCGACGTGGCCGTGTTGGGACTGCCGGGTGCCGAGGACGCTCCGACGGTGGAGTTCCGCGACGGGAACGTCTCGGGCTCCACGGGCTGCAACGACTTCACCGGTACGTTCACGAAGTCGTGGTCGAAGCTCGCCATCAGCCCGCGTTCGACGACGGCCCGCGCCGCCGGTTCGGCGGCGCTGGCGGTGGAGCGCGAGTACCTCGCCCGCCTCGGCCGCGTCACGTCGTTCCGCGTCAAGGGCGACACCCTCGCCCTCCTCGACGACGGCGGGGGCACGCTGCTCGTGTACGCCGCGGCGCGCGACAGCATCGAGGGGACGTGGGAGATCACCGGCTACCTCATGGTGTCCGGTCACGGGTTCTCGAGCACGGCCAGCGACAGCTCGCCCTCGGCCGTCTTCTCGGCCGATGGCTCGGTTTCGGGCTCGACGGGGTGCAACACCTACCGCGGCCCGTACGAGCTCGACGGCCTCTCGATCTCGATCGGCCCACTGCGCACGACGCGCATGGCGGGCCCACCCGAGCGGGCCGAGCAGGCGACCGGGATCCTGACGTCGTTGACGGCGGCCTCGACGTTCACCTTGGCGCCGGGTACGGCGACCCTGTTGAACGCCGCCGGCCAGCTCGTCCTCAGCCTGGCTGTCGGCTGACTCGACCCTGCAGGATCGACGCCAGTCGCGCCACGTCACCCGCCGCCTGCGCTCGTCCCGCTTCGAGCGCCGGTCGGCGCCGAGCCGGGTCGAGCGGGTTGGGACCGATGGCGGCGGCCGACGCGTCGTCGGCCACGATCACGACCGTCTCGACGTCGGGGCCGAGGACGGCGATCTCGCGGTCGAGTTGCTCCTGGGCCGGATCGACGAGCGTCGTCGGCACGAGCACCAACACCAGGCCGGCACCGACAGCCAAGTCGGCGTTCGTGAGCGACCGGGCGCCGCCGTCGATGTAGCGCGCGCCGTGGATGGTGGTGGGCGGCCAGATGCCGGGGACGGCGCAGCTCGCGGCGACGGCGTCCACGAGTGGCACGCCGGCAGACCGGTCGAACACGACGAGCGCGCCGGTGGCGGCGTCGACCGCGGTGAGCCGCAACGGCAGGTCCGGCCACTCGTGCACCGGCAGGCGGGCGGCGATCACGGCCCGGCGGACGTCCTCGGGCACGGTGTCGGCCTCGACAGCCATCCGGCCGATGCGCGCGCACGCCTCGGTGGCGTCGGTGGCGCCGGCGACGAGATCGGCGAGGCGGGCTCGGAACGCATCGAGGTCGACGGCGACGGCGATCTCAGTCGTCGCCGGCTCGAGCTGGGCGGCCACCGCTTCGTCCAGGCCGCCGGTGGCGAGCTGGGCGCCGACGGCGGCACCGGCCGACGTGCCGACGACGAGGTCGACCTCGTCCAGTGTCACGCCGCCGGCTCGCAGGCCGTCGAGGAACCCGAGCTCCCACGCGATGCCGGCGACGCCGCCGCCCGCGAGGACGAGAGCCGTGGTCGTGTCGTTCTCCGTCGATGCCATGACGACGACGGTACCTAGACGGGCACGACCCTCGCCGGGTGGCGCAGCCGCGCCGCCAGGGCCCTCGTGACGGGGTGGTCGTCGCGCCGCGGGACCGCGATCACGAGGCCGGCGTCGGGCTGGAAGGCGGAGGCCCAGGCGTCGGCCGCGAACGGCACGACGTCGAGGTC
>DASXAI010000664.1:0-16407 GCA_036406775.1 Acidimicrobiales bacterium | reverse complement strand
GGTCCTCCGGCGAGTCACTGCGCCCGTGGCCGCGCAGGTCCCACGCCACCACCTGACGGTCAGCGCTCAGCGCGGCCAGGTTGGGTCCCCACATCAACGTCGAAGCGGCGTAGCCGTGGCTCAGGAGCAAGGGCGGGCGCGCCGTGGCGGCGCCGTGCACCTCGTAGTGGATCGCCACGCCGTCGCGGTCGATCGTGCCGTCGGTCATGCCGTCACCGTCCTTCGAACCGGGGGGGCCGCCGCTCGGCCATGGCGGCCACGCCTTCCGACCAGTCCGCCGTGTGGCGCAGCCGTTCCTGCTCGGCCGCCTCGCGATCCATGGCCGCGACCGCCCGGTCGACGAGGTCGGCCCGCATGGTCGCGCGGATGGAGCGGACGGCCAGCGGTGCGCTGGCCGCGATGGCCGCCGCCAGCCCGTGGGCCTCGGCGCGCAAGGCCTCGCTGTCGACCAGGCGGTCGCACAGGCCGATGGCAGCCGCCTCCTCGCCGTTGATGCGCCGCCCGGTGTACAGCAGATCGAGGGCGTGCTGCTGGCCGACGATGGCAGGCAGGGTGACCGACAAGGCGAACCCGTGGTGGAAGCCGAGTTGGGCGAAGTTGGCCGAGAATCGCGCCTCGGGTGAGGCGACGCGGAAGTCGGCGGCGCACGCCAACCCCAGCCCGCCGCCGACGGCTGCGCCCTGCACCGCGGCCACGACGGGCAACGGTGCGGCGAACACCCGGGCGGCCTGCCGGTAGAGAGCCGCACCGCCTTGTTCAGAGCCGCCGCCGAAGTCGGCGCCGGCGCAGAAGTGCTTGCCCGCCGAGCACAGCACGATGGCCCGACAGTCGCCGTCGCGCGCCAGTGCCTCGTAGGCGTCGGCCAGCGTGCTGACCAGCGTCACGTCGAAGAAGTTGTTGGGCGGCCGCTGGATCTCGACCGTGGCGACGAAGTCGTCGCCGACGCCGACGGCGAGGTCCGTGAACCTGTTGTCATCCATTGCGGGGCTGCTCCCGGAAGGGACGGTCGAGGTCGGGTGCCGGTTCGCGGGGGAGGCCGAGCGCCCGCTCGCCCATGATGTTGCGCTGGATCTGGTCGGTGCCGCCGGCGATCGACTGGGCCGGCACCGATACGAGGATCTCGGCCACGACCGCGTCCAGTGCGGTGTCGCCCTCGGTCAACAGCGCGGCGGCGCCGGAGATGAGCGAGTGGACCCGAGCCGCCTCGCGAGCCACGTCGCTCGTGGCGAGCTTGCCGATCGATCCTTCTGGGCCGGGCGTCCGGCCGCTGGCGAGGGCGGCGCGGCTGCGTTCAGCGGTCCACCGGCTCGTCTGGTAGCGCGAGAGAACACGAGCCACCTCCTGGCGCACGCCGGGGTCGGCCGACGCCCCCGTCGCCCTGGCCCGCTCCACGACGAGGTCGGCGCGCCCGGCTCGCTGCGGGTACCACTTGTACGTCTCGAAGTGGACATCGGCCTCGTGGCGGGCCTCGTCGAGCGCCCGGCCCGGCGCCGGCGCGTAGCGGGGCCGGGCCATGGCGCCGAACCGCCGCTCGAACGCCAGCGTCGTCAACGCGGCGCGCCAGCCGTCGTTCACGGCGCCGACGACGTCGTCGCGCGGGATCCGAGCGTCGGTGAGGAACACCTCGTTGAACGAGGCATGGTTGTTCATCTGACGCAGTGGCCTCGCCTCCACGCCCGGTTGGTGCATCGGCACCACGAAGTAGGTGATGCCCTTGTGCTTGGGCGCGTCCCAGTCGGTCCGGGCCAGCAGCATCCCGAGATCGGCGTGGTGGGCGCTGGTGTTCCACACCTTCTGCCCGTTGACGACCCACTCGTCGCCGTCGAGCTCGGCGCGCGTCGTGAGCCCGGCCAGGTCGGAGCCGGCGCCCGGCTCGCTGAAGAGCTGGCACCACGTGACCTCACCGGTGAGGGTGGGGAGAAGGAAGCGCTCACGCAGCGGATCCGGACCGAGGGCGAGGATCGTGGGCGCGGCCAAGCTCATGCCGGAGCCGACCGGGGTGCCGACGGCGCCGGCATCGATCAGCTCGCTCGCCACGACGTCGTCGGCCCACGACGGCAGGCCGCGCCCGTACCACTCCTCGGGCCACGACGGAGCCGCCCACCGCGCCGCGACCAACTGGCGGCGCCACTCGACGAGTGGGAGGTCTGGGTCCCACTGCGCGTCGACCCAGGAGCGCACTTCGGTCCGGAGCGCGTCGGCGTCCACGCCGCAGGATTAGCGCACCCGCCGGGCGGGCGCCAGCTTTGCGGTCTCGCGAGAAGGTCAGCTGGCGCGACGCCGCGTGAGCAGCACGAGCACGGCGCCGACGGCGGCGGCGGCCAAGCTTGCCAGCAGCACGTTGCCGGCGTCACTGCCTCCGCCCGTGCCGGGGAGGGTCTCCGGCATCGTGGGTGCCACCGAGGCCGGTTCCACTGCGTTGACGACCTCGGCCGATCCCGTGCTGCCCGGCGTCACCGCGACCTGCTGACCGCTGCCGGCGCTGGCCACCGCGACGTCGGTCGTGCTGCCGTTGATGACCTCGGCCACCGTGCAGGTGGACCCGGCGGGGATGCCGTCGAAGGCGCGGGGTGTGCTGCCGGCGGGGGTGCCGGCGGGCACCACGAAGCCGAACAGATTGCCGCGCCCGCACCCGACGAGGATGCCGATGAGGCCCTGCTGGCCGGCGGCCGATCCCGTGACCGTCTTGCTCACCACGAGTGAGCCGGGGACGAAGTCATAGACGTCGACGATGTCGGCCGTCCCGGTCCCTCCGGCGCCCAGGGTGACGGCCTGGGGCGAGCCTTGCGTGACGACCGTGATCGTCGCCGTCGCGCCGTTCGCCGTCTCGGTGATGTTGCACACGGCGCCGGCCAAGATCCCGGTGTAGCTCGCCGAGACCGTTCCGGCGGCGGTGCCAGCCGGGATCACGAAGTCAGGCTGGGCCGGCCCGGCGTTGCAGGCGACGGAGATCGTCACGGCACCCTGCTGGCCGGCGGCGTCGCCCGTGATGGTCTTGTTGACGATGAGCGATCCGGTGTCGTAGGTGTCCGAGAGCGGCACAGTGATCGAGCCGCCCGACGGGATCGTGACGGTGCCGCCGCTGCCGGCGACGCGGACGTTGATGCTGGGCGTCCGGCCGTCGGCCGTCTCGACCACGCGGCACGTCGCCCCCGCCGGCAGAGTCGGATAGGTGTTCGACACCGAGCCGGCCGGTGTCCCGGCCGGGATGACGAACGCTGGCAGGGCCACGCCATCGCAGGTCACCTCGATGACGATCTGGCCCTGCTGGCCGGCGCCAGGACCGCCGATGGTCTTGGTCACCACGAGCTGGCCGGGCGGCTGGAACTCGGCGGCGGCCTGGACGGATGTCGTGAGCGTCGCCGTCTGCGCCAGGATCAGTCTCTGCGCTTTGGCCTTGCCCGGCGTGTTGCCGTCGTAGAGGTACACGTTGCCGGACGGCACGGTGGCCACCGCGGTGGCCCGCAGCACCGCGGCGGGGCCGCCCGTCGATCCGAGCCAGATCTGGGCGCCGGTCGACACGGTGGCACCGTTGGCGATCGGGACCGTGCCGGCGGCGTCGGAGAACATGTCGGCCCCGAGCGCCGTGACGGTGGTCGCGGCGTTCGACGTGACGGTGAACGGCCCGGCGAGCGCGCCCACGGGCGCGCTCACGGTGGACGGTGTGATCGTGAGGGTCGGCGGCGTCGGCGTCGGGACGGGCTGGAGCCCGATGACTTGGTTGGCCAGGGCGGCCACGAAGGGGTAGAGGGGGTCGGCCGTGTTCAGGACGTAGCGATCGCTGAAGAACCAGATCGTGGCCTGCACGGCGGCGGCCTTCAGGTTGAGGTCCGTCAACGCCGCCGGCTCGTCCGTGTTGGGGTACGCCACCTCGAGGACCCGCGCCACGAAGCCCACGTTCGGGACGTTGGCCGCATCCCACGTGCCGAGCTGGTAGCCGACGCCGATGTTGGTCTCGGTGAGGATGTCGATGCAGTACATGTTCAGCGTGGCGCCGCCGCCCACGGGCGTGGCGTGGATGATGCCGGCGAAGCTCTCGTTCTTCGCCGTCCAGCCTGCCCCGGGGTTCGCGGTCGGGTAGCCCGCGGTGGGGTCGAACGCGGTGCCGGAATTGGCGATGAACCCCGTGACGCTGGTGCCCGGGCCGAGGCCGCTGAGCACCATCTCGGTGTTGCTACCAGTACGCGCGCTGCCCAGTGGTGTGGGATCGACCACCGTTGCCGAGGCCGGCCCCGCCGCCAGCACCATCAGGACCGCCGCCACCGCTCCGAACGCCAACCGCTTCGCTGTGGCCATCGCGCACCTCCGGTAGGGGCTGGCGCACCCTACCGCTCCGCCGCGTCGCCCCTATCCAGCCGGGAACCCACACCACCCGGTAGGTGACCGTCAGCCAGATGGCGCCCGTGAGGGCACCGGCGACGCAGTCGGACAAGTAGTGGAAGCCCGAGTACATCCGGCACAGCGCGACCGTCGCGGCGATGAGGCCGACGACGGCGAGCGCGATGCGCCGGGCCGCGTGCGAACGGTGGGCGGTCACGACGAGGGCGATGCCTCCGTAGAGGGTGATCGCCGACGCGACGTGGCCCGACGGAAAGCTCGACGTCGCGTACGTCGTGCCGACCGTCGGTACCGGTGGCCGGTCGCGGCCCACCACCACCGACGCAATGAAGTACATCAGCTTCTCGCCCGCGACGGCGAGCGCGAGGAACACGGGGGCCGCGACGTTGGTGCTCTTGCGCCACGCCACCGCGATGGCGACGAGCAACACGACAGGCACGACGAAGGTCTCGGAGAACCACGTGCCTGCCTCGGCCAAGGCATCGAGCGCACTGCTGCGGTGTTCCGCCAGCCACCGCTCGATGGCGAGATCGGTGCCGACGATGCCGCTGTCGGCGAGTGGGCCCGTCAACAGGAGACCGGCAGCAACGAGCACGACGAGCCACACCGCCGCGACGGCGACCAACGGACGCCAGGCCGCCACCACCGGCGCGAAACGGTCGCGCCATGTCGGATGGCGGACGGAGGAACGCGTCAACAACGCCGGCTCGGTCACGGGCCACCCGTTCCCTTCTGACCCATCACGCTACACGTGACTGGCGGCGGCGGGCGACGGGGTACATCGTGGCGAAAACACGTCGCGATTTCCCGAGATGGAGCAGCATGGTCACAGCCCTTTCACATCGAATTGCCGTCGTCGGTCCGCCGTGGGTGCCGGTGCCGCCTCCGGCGTACGGCGGCACCGAAACGGTTCTTTCCGGCCTGCTACGCGGCCTCCGGCGTGCCGGCCACGAGGTCGCGTACGCCGGCCATCCCGACAGCACGGTTGATGCCGAGCCCCTCGGCGCCATCGACCCGTCGCACCTCGGTCCGATCGGGCACACGCTGAGCGAGGTGGCCCACGTCCTTCAAGCAACGGAAGCGGCCGAAGCGTGGGGCGCCGACATCGTGCACTACCACACCATGCTCGTGCCCGGCCGCGACGAGTTGCGGGCGCCGATGGTGATCACGCATCACGGCCCGTTCGACGCGCTGTCGACGCCCTACTTCGAGCGCCTCGGCAAGCGGTGCGCCGTCGTCGCCATCTCGTCGGCCCAGGCCGCCGCCGCCCCCAGCGTGTCGATGGCCGCCGTCGTCCACAACGGCATCGACGTCGACGAGTGGCCGGTCGGCGCCGGCGACGGCGACTATCTCTTGTTCCTCGGGCGCATGCATCCGGACAAAGGGCCCGACCGAGCGATCGAGATCGCGCGAAAGGCCGGCGTTCCGCTCGTGCTCGCGGCGAAGATGCGCGAGACCGCCGAGCGGGAGTTCTTCGAGGAGACGGTCCAGCCGATGCTGCACCGCGGGGCCACGTACATCGGCGAGGCGGATACCGTTACGAAGCGCCGCCTGCTCACCGGCGCCCGGGCGCTGCTCAACCCGATCCAGTGGCCCGAACCCTTCGGCATGGTGATGGTGGAAGCCCTGGCGTGTGGCACGCCCGTGATCGCCATGCCCACAGGCGCCGCTCCTGAGATCGTCGAGCACGGCGCCAACGGCTTCCTCTGCGACACCGCCGACACGATGGTGGACGCCATCGCCGACATCGACCGGATCGACCGCCAGCACTGTCGTGCGTCGGTCCGCCAGCGCTTCTCGATCGAGCGCATGGTCGACGGCTACCTGGACGTGTACGGCGCTCTCATCGATCGCGGCGACCGGAGTCTGACGGTCGTGGCCGGCGACTGAGCGTGCTATGACCGCCACCCTGGACGCGCGCCCGCCAGACTGGCGCGGTGATCGGCGCGGATCTGGCACCCGGAGCCCTGCCTCCACCCACCGGCGCCACCCTGACCCTCGTCCAGGGTCGCAGCTTCGTGATCTGCGGAGCTGGCGGCGACATCGAGGATGGCATCCACGGCGTCTTCGTCGGTGACACGCGGATCGGATCGCGTCTGGTCGTGACGGTCGACGACCGGCGGGTCGAGTGCCTGGCGACGACGAGCAACGAGCCGTTCCACGCCGCCTTCGTCGGCCGGACCGAGGAAGACAGCCTGGTCGTCTTTCGCGACTACTGGGTCGGTCTCGGCCTCCGCTGCGATCTCCGCATCCACAATCCGGCGCCCACCCGGCTCACTGCGGTTGTGGCCATCGAGGTGGCCTCCGATCTCGCCAGTCTGTTCAATGTCAAGGCGATCCGGCCCGTCGCGCCGGCCGTCGCCGCCAACGCCGAGGACGGTTCGGTGCGGTTCGGCAGCGCGGAGGCCGATCGCGGCGCGGTGGTGCGGGTCACCCCGTCGCCGGTCGTGAACCGCGGTGACACGCTGCGCTGGCGGGTCGACCTTGCGCCCCACGAGGACTGGCGCTGCTGCCTCGAGTGGTCAGCCGTGCGGGGCGGGGTCGAGGTAGAGCTTCGGCATCGCTGCGGCGCGCCGCCGGCGACGGCGGAACCCTCCGCCCAGCAATCGCAGTGGCGCGTCGGTCGGCCCCGGCTGTCGAGCGACATCTACGGGCTCGAGCACATCTACCGACGGACAATCGAGGACATCGGCGCCCTGCGCATCTTCGATGTCGACCCTCCCGACGAGCCCGTCGTCGCGGCCGGCGCGCCGTGGTTCATGACGTTGTTCGGTCGCGACTCCATCCTCACCTCGTGGATGAGCCTGCTCATCGACACCGAACTGGCGGTGGCGACGGCACGAGTGCTCGGCCGGCTCCAGGGGCGGCGGTTCGAGCCGAGCACGGAGGAGCAACCCGGCCGCATCCTGCACGAGGTGCGCTCCACCGCCAGCTCCTCGCTCCTGCTCGAGGAGGGCGAGGTCTACTACGGGAGCGTCGACGCCACACCCCTGTACGTGATGCTCGTCGGCGAGCTCTGGCGCTGGGGCACGCCGCTCGATGTCGTTCGTCCGTTGTTGCCGCACGTCGATGCCGCCCTCGACTGGATGGCGGGCCCGGGGGACTCCGACGGCGATGGCTATCTCGAGTATCTGCGCGCCACGCCGAGGGGCCTGGCCAACCAGGGGTGGAAGGACTCGGGCGACTCGATCCACTTCGCGGACGGCACCCTGGCGCGCGCCCCGCTCGCACTCTGCGAAGTGCAGGGCTACGCCTACGCCGCCTGGCTGGCCGGCGCTGAGCTGGCCCGCGCCGTCGGCGACGACGCGCGCGCCGTCCGCCGGGCGCAGCGGGCGGCCGACCTGCGTCAGGCGTTCAACCGTGACTTCTGGCTGCCGCACCGTGGCGCCTTCGCCCTCGCTCTCGACCGCGACAAGCGTCCGGCCGACTCCATCGCATCGAACATGGGCCACTGCCTGTGGACCGGCATCGTCGACGCCGACCATGCCGCGCCGGTGGCGCGTTGGCTCACCGGTCCCGACATGGCCAGCGGTTGGGGTCTGCGCACGCTCGCCCAGTCGATGGCGCGCTACGACCCGCTGAGCTACCACAACGGCTCGGTCTGGCCGCACGACACGGCCATCGCCATCGCCGGCCTGCGCCGGGCTGGCTTCGTCGACGAAGCGCTCATCCTGGCGAGCCAACTGCTGGATGCGGCCCACACGTGCGAGGCACGGCTGCCCGAGTTGTACAGCGGCATGACGCCGCGCGACTTCGCCGTCCCGGTGCCGTACCCGACGTCGTGCTCACCCCAGGCCTGGGCGTCGGCAGCGCCGCTCCTCGTGCTGCGGGCGCTCCTCGGTCTCGAGCCGAACGTTCCGGCCGGCACGGTCGCGCTCGACCCGGTGCTGCTCCCGGGAACGTCGCGACTCCGGCTCGAGCGCGTGCCGCTGGCGCGCGCCGCCGTCACCATCGACGTCAACGGCGGCGACGTGAAGGTCGACGGCATGCCGGGCGCGCTCGTCCTCGCCCGCTGACTGCATCACCGCGCTTCGTGATGTCTCATCCCGGTCTCGTCGGGGAACAACTCTTCGAACGGATCCCGAGGGAGGACCCCCATGCTCGTCACCATCATCATCATCGCCCTGGCCGTGATCGGTCTGCTGGCCCTGGTGGGCGTGCTGCGCAGTCGCGCCTGACCGGCGCGGGTCCTCACTGGGTCCTAGATCTGGCGCGGTCGAGCCCGCCGTAGCTCGTCGAATGCTGTCTGCGATGACGGCGTAGAGTCCGGCATCCGCCGAGGAAGTACACGATGAGCGCCCCGTCGCCCTGGGATCGCCCACCGCTGGACGAGCCCGAGGTCGATCCCGCCGGCCGGCGTCGGCGCGCCGCGGTGACGGCCGGCCTCGTGGTCGGGGCCGTGGTCCTCGCCATCGTGGTGTTCATGGCCGCCGGCCGATCGGACGGTGACAACCCGGCGCTCGCCCGGTTGCGGCCGTCCACCACCACGACCACCACCACGCCCGCCGCCAGCACCACGACCTCGCCCGTGACGTCGGGCGCCAGCCCGACCGCCGTCGCACCCATCCACGTCGACGTCGCGGTGGGCACGGTGGTCATCGCCGGCCACATGGCCTGCTCCCACGAGGCCGACGTCACGGGCGACACGCTGGCCGACCTGGAGGCGGCGGTAGCGGCCGACTACAACGGCACCGCCAGCGGGGGAACGACCAAGCCGTACGCCCACGACGCCGCGGCCCAGAGCGAGATCGTGCGGGCGTCGGTGCAGCAGCTGCACACGACCCAACGGTTCTACGCCGACTGCCGGCCCGTCTCCACGACGTCGCAATCAGGTTCCCAGCCGGCGAGCGGCACCGAGCCGCCTGCCGCCACCGACACCGGTACGCCGTCGGCGTCGACACCGAGCCTGCCGCCCAGCCGCTGAGTCGCGTTCCCGGGGACTCCTACCCGAGCCGCATGGCGCGCCAGAATGGCGCCCAGCGAATCACGACCTGGGGGTGCGACATGGCGATGGCGATGCTGCGGTTCAACATGGTGCTGCCGGGGCTCGAGCCGCAACGGCTCTCCGACATGCACAAGGCGGCGCTCGACATGGCCGCCCTCGCTGACCAGCAGGGCTTCGCCGTCGTGTCGCTGGAGGAGCATCACGGCGCCGAGAACGGCTGGAGCCCGTCGCCGCTCGTGTTCGCCGGCCTCGTGTTCGGACGCACCCAGCGGATCGGTGTCACCATCTCGGCCCTGTTGCTCCCGTTGCACGACCCGTTGCGCGTGGCCGAGGACATCGCCGTGCTCGACCTCGCGAGCGGGGGTCGGCTCACCACGATCGTGGGGCTGGGCTACCGGCCGTCGGAGTACGCCGCCCACGGCAAGGACTGGTCGCGGCGGGGCCGGTTGATGGACGAGGCGGTGCAGGCCCTGCTCGACGCATGGACGGGCGAGCCGTTCGAGTACCGCGGCACCACCGTGCGCGTCACCCCGAGGCCGCTCACGCAGCCGCACCCCATGTTGTTGCTCGGCGGCACCAGCGTCGCGGCGGCCAAGCGGGCGGCGCGGTTCGGGCTGCCCTATTTCCCGGCCGCCCACCTGCCCGAGCGAGAGGCCCTCTACTACGAGGAGTGCGCCGCCCACGGGACGACCGGGTTCTGTGTGATGCCGAGTCCCGAGACGGTGATGCTGCACGTGGCCGACGACCCGGACCGGGCCTGGGCCGAGCTCGGCCAGTACTTCCTGCACGAGGCGACCACCTACGCCGGCTGGCAGACACCCGACATCACCTCGGCTGTGCACAGCTACGCCCGGACGGTCGACGAACTCCGGGCCGAGGGCATCTACCAGGTGCTCACGCCGGACGAGTGTGTGGACCGGGCCCGGGCCCAGGGGCCGGCGGCGGCGTTCTGCCTCCACCCGATGTGCGGCGGCCTGCCGATCGATCGGGCCTGGGAGAGCGTGCAGCTGTTCACCGACAAGGTGTGGCCACAGGTCAACGCCTAGCAGGCGCCGCATGGCGGGCGGTCCAGGATCTCGGCGTGGTACGGCTCGAAAACGGGGCAGACCGACGCCGAGAAGCTGATCCACACCGAGAAATCGGTGCGCCAGTGCCCGGCGCGGAATCGGTGCGCTAGTGCCCGGCGCCGGCCGCCGGGTATGTCAGCCGCACGGGGGGCGGCGCCTTGCCTGTCGGATCCAACATGTCCTGCAGCATGCTCAGCATCAGCGGCTCGGGCACGAGGCAGTCGGCGCACGCGGAGGGCCCGGCCACGATGGTGAGATCGAGCACGCCGCCGGCCTCCGCCACTTCGAGGTCGTAGCCGTCGGCCCGGAGGATGTCGAACGCCGGCTGGAGCCGCTCACGCGCTTGGTCGATGTCCACGCTTCTCCCTCCCTTTCTGTTCGATGCGGTGGGCGTGGAGGATCGGTTCGGTGTAGCCCGACGGTTGGGTCGTGCCCTGGAACACCAAGGCCGTCGCGGCCAGGAACGCACAGCCGTCGAAGCCGGGCGCCATGGGAACGTAGGCGGGATCGCCGGCGTTCTGCTCGTCGACCATGGTGGCCATGCGCCGGAACGCTTCCACCACCTCGGCCTCGGTGACGACGCCGTGCAGCAACCAGTTGGCGAGGTGCTGCGACGAGATCCGGCACGTCGCCCGATCCTCCATGAGGGCGATGCCGTTGATGTCGGGCACCTTCGAGCAGCCGACGCCCTGGTCGATCCAGCGCACGACATAGCCGAGAATGCCTTGGACGTTGTTGTCGACCTCGGCCTGACGCTCGGCCGCGGTCCACGTCACGTCCGAGACGGGAACGGCGAGCAGGTCCTCGACCGTCGCCCGGCGCGCGCCGGCGAGCGCGCCCTGCCGCTCGTGCACGTCGACGCGGTGGTAGTGCGTGGCGTGGAGCGTGGCGGCGGTGGGCGACGGCACCCACGCGCAGTTCGCGCCCGCCTGGGGATGGCCGAGCTTCTGGTCGAGCATGTCGGCCATGCGGTCGGGTGCGGCCCACATGCCCTTGCCGATCTGGGCCCGTCCCGCCAGCCCGCACGCCAGGCCGATGTCGACGTTCCAGTCCTCGTAGGCCTTGATCCAGTGCTGGGTCCGCATGTCGGGCTTGCGCACCATCGGGCCCGCCTGCATCGAGGTGTGGATCTCGTCGCCCGTGCGGTCGAGGAAGCCGGTGTTGATGAACACCACCCGCGCCTGGGCGGCCCGGATGCACTCGAGCAGGTTGACGGTGGTGCGCCGCTCCTCGTCCATGATGCCGACCTTGAGGGTGTTGGCCGGCAGGTCGAGCGCCTGTTCCACGGCGGCGAAGAGCGCATCGGTGAGGGCGACCTCGTCGGGTCCGTGCATCTTGGGCTTCACGACGTAGATCGACCCGGCGGAGGAGTTCCGCTCCGCGGGCAGGCGGGCCAGGTCGTGGCGGCCGACGAGCCCGGACACCATGGCGTCGACGATGCCTTCGGCCACCTCGGCGCCGTCGGCGTCGAGCACGCCCGGCGTGGTCAGGAAATGGCCGACGTTGCGCACCAGAAGCAGGGCTCGGCCCCGCTTGACCACCGTCGACCCGTCGGGAGCGGTGTAGGGCCGGTCGGGCGCGAGGCGACGGAGGAACGTGTCGCCGTCCTTGGTGACGTTCTCGACGAGATCGCCGCGCATCATCCCGAGCCAGTTGCGGTAGGCGGTCACCTTGTCGGCGCCGTCGACGGTGGCCACCGAGTCCTCGAAGTCGACGATGGTGGTGACGGCGGCCTCCAGCACGACGTCGGCGATGCCGGCGACGTCGACAGCACCTACCGGATGGGTGCGGTCGATCACCAACTCCATGTCGAGCCCGTGGTGCTCGAGCAGGATCGTGGCCGGATCGTCGGGCGCGCCCCGGTAGCCGGCGAACGCGGCGGGTGCGGCCAGCCCCGCGGTCGACCCGTCGGCGAGTTCGGCCACGAGCACGGCGGGCGCGCCCCCGACGCGGTACGCCACGACATCGTGGTGCGAGCCGCGCGCGAGGGGGACGACGTCGTCGAAGAAGGTCCGTACCCATCCGACCACGCGTTCGCCGCGCGCCGGGTCGTACGGCCCCGGCGCCGGCGGGTCGCCCAGGGCGTCGGTGCCGTACAGGGCGTCGTACAACGACCCCCAACGGGCGTTGGCCGCGTTCAGGGCATAGCGGGCATTGGTGGCCGGCACCACGAGCTGGGGCCCGGCGACGTCGGCGATCTCGGGGTCCACGCCGGCGGTCTCGATGGTGAATGGTTCGCCCGCAGGAACGAGGTAGCCGATGTCGGCGAGGAAGCCGTGGTAGTCGGCGGCGTCGTGGGGTTCGTCCCGGTGGTCGAGGTGCCACTGGTCGATCGCCTCCTGGAGGCGTTCTCGGACGGCCAGCAGCTCACGGTGGCGGGGACCGAGCTCGTCGACGCTGGCGGCCAAGCCGTCCCAGAAGCGCGCCGGCGTCAGGCCGGAGCCCGGTAGCGCTTCCTCGTTCACGAAGTCGAACAACGCCCGGTCGACCTGCAGCGTGCTGACGGCGACGAAGTCATGGCTCATGGGACGGCACTCCTCAACCGGGCGTCGAGCAGGGACACGAGCGAGTAGACCGATTCAGTGACGGGCATCGGCGTGCCGGTGAGGCGGCCGAGCTCGACGAACGCGCCGATGATCGGCTCCACCTCCAACGGCCGACCCGCCTCCACGTCCTGGAGCATCGACGTCTTGTGCTCACCGACCTGCTCGGCGCCGTCGATGCGCTGCTCGATCGAGATCCGCAGGCGAAGACCCAGGTGCTCGGCGACGGCGGCCGCCTCGCCCATCATCTGGGCAGCCAGCCCCCGGGTGGCGGGCCAGCGGGCGATCTGGGCGAGGGTGGCGCCGGTCAAGGCGCTGATGGGGTTGAAGGCAAGGTTGCCCCACGCCTTCACCCACAGGTGTGATCGCACGTCCGTGACCACTCGGGACGTGAAGCCGGCGGCCGTGAGAGCCTCGGCGATCGCCGCGACCCGCTCGGTCCGGGACCCGTCGAGCTCGCCCACCGGGAAACGGTCACCTTCGACGAGACGGATCACCCCTGGCTTGTCGCGCTCGGCCGCCGGATACGCGATGGCGGCGACGATGCGGTCCGGCGGGACGTGGCGCTCGACGATGCCGTCAGGGTCGAGGGCGGCGACGCGCCGGCCCTCGTACGGACCCGGGAACTTCTGGAAGAACCACCACGGCAGCCCGTTCTGGAGCGGAACAACCACCGTCGCGTCGTCGTAGAGCTGCTCCAATTCGGGCGCCACATCGGCGAGCTGATGCGCCTTCACCGCCAGCACCACGACATCTTGCGGGCCGAAAGCGGCCAGGTCGGCGGCGACGGCGATGTCGCGCGCCGCGTGCACCGAGCCGTCCGGTTCGACCAGCACGAGGCCGTCCGACCGGATGGCGGCCAGACTGTCGCCCCTCGCCAGCACGCTGACCTGTTCACCGGCGAGGGCGAGGCGGGTGCCGAGCAGACCGCCGATGGCCCCCGCGCCGACGATGCAGACTCGCACGACGTCAACTTAGAGTGCTCTCGACGATGGCCGACAGCACGACCGACCCTGCATCGACGCTCCCTCCCGACACCGTCGCCGCCCTCGTGGCGGCGCATCGCACCGGTCCCGGTCTGCTCACGGTCGACGGCGACACGATCGACCACGACCAGCTCTGGGGCCGGGTCGAGGCCCTCGCCGCCCGACTCCGTCAGGCCGGGCTGGGACCCGGCGACCGCATCGCCATCGTGCTCCCGAACGGACCGGCGATGGCGCTCGTGCTGCTGGCGGTGATGGCGGTGGGGTGTGCGGCGCCGCTCAACCCGAAGTACCGAGAGGACGAGTTCCGCTTCTACCTCGACGACCTGGGCGCCGCCGCCCTCGTCACCTTCGACGGGGCGTCGCCAGAGGCCCACGCCGCCGCGCCGGACGGCATCGTCCGAGTCGCGGTCGACGCCGACCGCCTCGGTATGGAGTTGGTCGCGCCGGTGGTCGACGAGGCGCGAACGGGACGTCCGGGTCCGGACGACCACGCCCTCGTGCTCCACACCTCGGGCACGACGTCGCGGCCCAAGATCGTGCCGCTCCGGCAACGGAACCTGGTGCGGTCGGCTCGCAACATCGCGGCGTCGCTGCACCTCTCTGCCGACGACCGGTCGTTGACGGTGATGCCCCTGTTCCACATCCACGGGATCATGGCAGGGCTGCTGGCGCCGCTCTCCGCGGGCGGATCGGTGGTGTGCACGCCGGGCTTCGACGCCTTCAAGTTCCACCGGTGGATCGACGAGCTCCGGCCCACCTACTACACGGCCGTGCCCACCATGCACCAGATGGTGCTGGCCCGGGCGCCGCGGCCGCGGGTCACGAGCCTGCGGTTCGTGCGCTCGTCGTCGGCGTCACTGCCGGGGCCGGTGTTGACGAGCCTGGCTGACCTCTTCGGTGTGCCCGTCATCGAGGCCTACGGCATGACGGAGGCGTCGCACCAGATGACGGTCAACCCGTTCCCGCCCGGCGTGGCCAAGCCGGGCTCCGTGGGCCTCCCGGCGGGTATCGCCGTCGCCATCCTGGACTCGGCCAACACCGTGCTGCCACCGGGCCAACGGGGCGAAGTCGCCATCCGCGGCGAGACCGTGGTCGACGGGTACGAGAGCAATCCCGCCGCCAACGCCGCCGCCTTCACCGCCGGCTGGTTCCGCACCGGCGACGAGGGCATGCTCGACGACGACGGCTACCTGTTCCTCACTGGCCGGCTCAAGGAGCAGATCAACCGCGGCGGCGAGAAGATCTCACCGCTCGAGGTCGACGACATCCTGCTCGGCCACCCGGCCGTCGCCGAGGCCGTCACCTTCGCCATCCCGCACGACAAGTTGGGTGAGGACGTCGGCGCCGCCGTCGTCCTCGTCGACACCGGGATCACCGAGGAGGAGTTGCGAGCCCACGTGGCCCGGCATCTCGCTGCCTTCAAGGTGCCGGCCCGGATCCTCGTCGTCGAGGAGATCCCGAAGGGCGCCACGGGCAAGATCCAGCGCATCGGCCTGGCCGCTCGTCTCGAGCTCTAACCGCCCGCTGTGGGATCCCTGTGAACGGCGAGTCCCGCCATCCCGACGAGCGTCGCGTTCGTACCTCCTCCCGGTTCAGTTGAACCACGGGGAAGGAGGCACCTTGATCACCAGACTCGCACGCTTCGCGGGCGTCGCCGGCGTTGCTGTCCTGGCGACGGCGGCTGTCACCGCCGCACCCGCCAGTGCGCATCCGAACGCCAACGCCTACGTCGAGCACAAGCTCGTTTCCGACCTGAAGTCGCAGCACGCCGACATCACCGACAGCTCGCTCCAGAACCCCTGGGGTCTGGCGCAGGCCCCACAAGGTACGCCGGCGTGGGTGGCGAACAACGGGACGAACACGGCCACGCTCTACCAGGGTGCAGCCGGCGCGCCCGGTCCGTTCGCCAAGCGGCCCCTCACGGTGAACATCCCCGGTGACGGGCCGACCGGCCAGGTGTTCAACCCGACGCAGGGGTTCGTCGTGACCGACGGCAAGGGAAACAGCGGTCCGGCGCTGTTCATCTTCGACAGCGAGAGCGGCGACATCACCGGTTGGAACCCGAACGTGCCGCCGCCGATGTTCTCGACGCAGGCATTCGTCGGTAAGCACGTCGACGACGCCATCTACAAGGGCCTGGCCTTGGCCACCGTCGGCACCAACACCTTCCTGTACGCCGCCAACTTCCACCAGGGCACGATCGACGTGTTCGACTCGACGTTCACGCCGACGAAGGTCGCTGGCTCGTTCACGGATCCGCAACTGCCGACGAACTTCGCTCCGTTCAACATCGCCCTGCTGAACAACCAGCTGTACGTGTCCTACGCCCAGCAGGATGCCGGCAAGGAGGATGAAGTCGACGGCTTCGGGCGCGGCTTCGTCGACGTCTTCGACCTGTCGGGGAACTTCGTGAAGCGCCTCATCACACGAGGCCACCTGGACGCACCGTGGGGGATGGCGATGGCCCCGGCGTCCGGCTTCGGCAAGTTCAGCGGCGACCTCCTCGTCGGCAACTTCGGCAACGGCCG
>DASXAI010000663.1:0-4241 GCA_036406775.1 Acidimicrobiales bacterium | reverse complement strand
CTTTGAGCCGGCCGCCGCGGACGAACACCGCGCCCCCGCCACCGCCTTCGGTCGTATCGCCGGTGCTGTTCCCCTGGGTGAGGCCCATGCGCTGGATCGTGAGCTGCGGCTGGTCCTGATCCTGGCAGTGCGAGGTGGTCCAGATCTGGGCCGGGTCGCACGTGTTCATGTACAGGATGCGGCGTTGGTCGGCGCCGCTGAGCGTCACCTTGCCGCCGCCGTCGAGCACGACGACGGGCGAGGTGTTGACGACCTTGGCCGTCGCCGCCATGACGATGGTGACCGGCTCCGGCCCGCACGAGAACGTGATGATCCCACCCCTCGCCACCGCGTCGACGACGGCTTGCGACGTGCAACTGGCCGGCGTGCCCGTGCCCACCACCACGTCCGGATGGGACGTGTCGACGGGTGCGGCCTCGGGCGGCAGGGGTCCACCACCGGGGTTCCCGGGCGCCGCCGTCACCCGCCTGGCACCAGCCGTCGCCGTGACCGCGCCGTCGAGCGTGGCGATGACGGCGTTGGGGGCGACCGAAGGCGCCGCCGCACCGCCGCTCGGGACCACTGCGGTGAGGGCGACGAGGGCGACGAGCAGCGTCGTGCGGGCGGCCATCGCCCCAGTATCGCGAGCTGATTTGGACGATGCCGGGGCGAGCATCCACCCCACCGGCGGGGCGGCAGCGTCACCGTGTTGGAGTTCCCGAACGCGAGCGCTGATGGCCGAGACCATCTACTTCGACGAGCCGCCCGTCGCCCGTCGCCTGTTCGCGTCGACCACGTTCGCCTGGCTGTGGCTCATCCTGCGCCTGTATCTCGGGTGGGAATGGCTCGTGTCGGGCTGGGCCAAGACCTTCGGTGGCAACATCACGCGGAAGTTCTGGGACTGGGGCGAGGACCAGTACTCGCTCACCGGCACCGCCAACTGCGGCTGGATCCGCTCGTGCGTGGTCAACGGCCAGTCCGTGCCCCGGGGCAGCTCCGTGCAGAACGACGCGGCGTCGGCCGTGCAGGACTCGAAGGGCCCGCATCCCGACGTCGTCTACTCCTGGTACGTCAGCTTCCTGGAGTGGATCCGCGACCACGCCTACAAGGTGTTCGGCCCGCTCGTCGCCATCGGTGAGCTCGTCATCGGCGTCCTGCTCATCCTCGGACTGTTCACCGGTATCGCGGCCTTCCTCGGTGCCGTCCTGAACTTCAGCTACATCTTCGCCGGCACCGTCGGTGTCAACCCGGTCTTCATCATCATCTCGCTGATCCTCATGGTCGCGTGGCGCGTGGCTGGGTGGTACGGGCTCGACCGGTTCGTGCTGCCGAAGCTCGGCACGCCGTGGCAGCCCGGCAGCGCCTTCCGGCGAAGATCGCCTGACCCGGCGCCCGCCGACACGAGCGGACGCGGCGGTCTCAGGGCCGTTCCAGCCGGTCGGCGAAGCGGCGCAGCCCCATGGGCCAGCCATCCGGCGAGCCGACGCCATCGCGCATCGAACCCCAACCGTCGCCGTGGCGGTCGAGGTTGCGGTGCTCGAGCTCGACGCGGGTCCGGCCCTCGCCGTCGGGCACGAAGCGCACCTCGACCTCGCTGGTGCGGGCGGGGTCGGCCTCGAGCTCCCACTGGAGGTTGATGTCCCAGCTGAAGACGACCCGGTGGGGCGGCTCGTAGGCGAGGACACGGGCCCACCGGCACTCGCGGCCGTCGGTCGCGACGTCGTACAGGTAGCCACCCGCACGCGGCTCGAACACCATGGCGGCGAGCTCGCCTTGGAGGAGGTGGTGCCCGGGCGCCCACCAGCTCCCGATGTCGTCGGTGAAGACCGAGAAGGCGCGCTCCACGGGCGCGTTCACGACGATGGATGTCCGCACGGACGTGTCGGTTGTCTGCGTTGTCATCGATGCTCCTCGTTGTCTTGCTCCACGACGTCCTTGAAGGCCGCCAGCGCGTGGTTCCAGAACCGTTCGAAGTAGGCGTGCAGCGCCGCCAGCCCGGTCGGGTTCAGCTGGTACAGCCGGCGGGTGCCCACCTGGCGATCGGTGACGAGCCCGGCGTCCTTCAACACCTTCAGGTGCTGCGACACTGCGGGGCGGCTGACGGGCAACCGCTGCGCCAGCTCGCCCACGGGGGAGGGCCCCTCGGCCAGCAGCTCGAAGACCGCTCGGCGCGTGGGATCCCCCAAGGCGCTCACACCGGCACCAACGTAAGTGGACACTAACCGTAAGTCTCTACTAACAGACGGGGGTGGTCAAGTCCCTGCGGGCTAGCGCAAGCCGGCGAAGAGGTCGTCTTCGGGTACTGGCGCGCCGGTGCGGTCGTGCTCGCGGATGAACGTCTCCATCCCGAACACCTCGTCGAAGATGGCCTCGGGGATCTTGGCGAACCACGTTTCGGCCAGTTGGCTGGCGTGGGTCCGCAACGCGGCGCGCTTGCGGTCGGCCACGGCGGTGGTGTCGACGGTGGTGGTGATGCGCGCCGACGACGCCTCCATCCGCCGGAGCCGTTCCTCGTCGATCTGCGGGCGGGGGCCGACGTCGATCCCGAGCTCCACCATGCGCTGGCGGAGCTGCTGGAAGTCGCGCCACCGCCGAGCGGTGAAGTAGAGCTTGGCCGGTATCGCCGTCTTCTCGACGGCGGCGACCGTGACGCGGGCGGCTTGGACGTGATCGGGATGGTCGTAGCCGCTGTCGGCGTCGTAGGTGATCACGACCTGCGGCTCGTACCGCTCGATCAGCGCCGCCACCCGCCCGGCGCTCTCGTCGAAGGGCACGTTGCAGAATGCGTCGGAACGGCCCTTGAACTCCCAGTCGACCATGCCCGAGTCGTGGTAGCCGAGGCGCTCGAGCACGTCGACGCCCAGGATGGCGCACGCCGCGTCGAGCTCCCGCTGGCGCATCGCCGCCACGGCCGTCTCGTCGTGGCCCGGCTCACCGGGCTTGATGCCGCCCGGAGCGTCGCCCAGCTCGCCGTTGGTGCACGTGACCACCACGGTGCGGATGCCCTGGTCGCCGTACAGGGCGAGGACACCGCCCGTGCTGGACGACTCGTCGTCGGGATGGGCGTGGACGGCCATGAGGGTCAGACGGTTCGCCATCGGTACCAGCCTGCCAAGTCGCCGGGCGATTCACGCTGGCGAAACCACGCCAGGCGTGGATCAACCAGCGTGAAAGCGGGAGCGGGAGGGGGGTCTCAGCGCCGCGACGAGCCGTCCCTGTAGTCGCCGGTGCGCCAGCGGTGCGACCCCCACCGGTCCGGCGCCGTCGTGGTGGTCGAAGGCACGCGCCGTCGACGGTCGTCGGTGCCGCGCGATCCGTACGTGGGCTGGCGGTCGGTCCGGCTCGTGTCCGCCGGCGTCGATGCCGGGGTGCGGGCCGGCGCTGGCGCCGCGGGAGCGGCCGCCGGCTCCTCGGCGACGGTGGCGGCGGGCGTCTCCACCTCGGGCGCCGGCTCCTCGGGTACCGCCTCGGCGGGCGGGGCGGCGTCCGCCGGCGGTGCGGCGTCGGGCGGTGCGGCCTCGGGCGGCGCCGGCGCCGTGACCGCCACTGTGGACGCGACGGCGGTGGGTGCCGTCGTGGGCGTCTCGACCGACGTCGGCCGCTCGGCCGGCTCGTGCCCGCTCGACCGTGACGCGATCCCGAGCGTGAGGACAATGGCACTCAGCAGGGCGGCGGCGGCGACGTCCATGCGCCGGCGGCGGATGCGGCGGACGCGCGCCTCGACGCGCCGCGCCGCCGTGTCGGTGTCACAGCCGTCACCGCTCGCGTCCCACAGCGCCCGGCGCACCTCGTCGTCGTACAGCTCGCTCATGGGTGGGACAGGCTCCGCCGGCGGGAGAGAACGTCGCGCAAGCGTTCGCGGCCCTGGTGCAGATGGAACTTCACGGCACCCTCGCTCAGCCGCATCGCCGTGGCCACCTCGGCCACCGTCAGCTCGTCGACGTAGAACAGCGCGAGGGCGAGGCGCTGCTGACGTGGCAACTGCGCCAGCATCCACTGGAGATCGGCGTCGTGGGCCGGCTCGATCGTGACGGTCGACTGCTCCACCGCCAGAAGATCGACCACCCGCTGCTTGCGTACCGAGTGCCGGTGATCATCACGCAGACGATTGATGGCGATGCGGCGGATCCATGCGACCGGGTCGTCGTAGCGCCGGATCCGCGACCAGTGGAGGTGGGCCTTGACGAAGGCTTCCTGCACGGCATCGGCAGCGGCTTCGCGACTGCCGCTCACGACGGTGAGGGCGCGCACGAGCCGGGCGT
>DASXAI010000662.1:0-2801 GCA_036406775.1 Acidimicrobiales bacterium | reverse complement strand
CAGTCGCCCAGCCGTACCTCTTGGAGATCCTCGATGGATTCGACCCGCAGGCCGCGCTCGTCGGCGAGCGGGCGGGCCGTCTCGATCGCCCGGGCGAGGTGAGACGCATAGACGGCGTCGATCGCTCGCCCGGCCAGCCGGCGCGTCAGCGCCGCGACCTGGCGGACGCCCTCGGCGTGCAGTGGGGGGTCGAGTGACTCGGGTGAGCCCGGCACGACGTCGGCCGAGCGGCCGTGGCGGATGAGGAGCAGATCGGTCACCTCGGGGTCGGGCCCGGTGGGGTGCAGCGAGGGCTGGGGGACGGCCGCCGTCGAGTCCATCAGGCTGGCGACCCTATAGCGTCGACGCGCGATGGTCCGCCGCCGTTCACCGTGGGCCGCGGCCGTCCTCGGCGCCGTCGTGGCCATGGCGGCGTGCTCTTCCGGTTCGTCGACGTCGGCGCCCCGAGCGGTGTCGTGGCAGCCGGCGGCGTCCGGTGCGCTGGGTCCGGGACTGGTGCGGATCGTCGACGCCGCACCCGGCCCGGCCGGCCTCTTCGCCGTCGGCTCGGTCACCACCGACGGCCACCGGGTACCGGCGGCGTGGTCGACGAGGGACGGCACGACGTGGACGAAGGTCGACACCGAGCCCAAGAGTCCGTACGGGTTCGAGAGCGAGCTCACCACGGCGGCCGTCGGTGCGGACGGGAAGGCGGCGGCGATCGGTCAGGCCGTCGGCGGCGCCCATGGCAACCCGCGCATCGGGTCGTGGTACCTCGACGGCACGACCCTGCGCGAGGTCGTCGCCGACGTCGAGCTCTACGGCGGACCACGGCAGGGATCCGTCGACGAGATGACCGCCGGCCCGGCCGGGTTCGTCGTCGTCGGCACGCGGACCGACCGCAACGACCGCACCGGCGCAGCGGCGTGGACGTCGCCCGACGCCCACGACGCCTTCACCATCCACGACGCCGATCCCGCCCTCGAGAGCGCGCCGACCGAGACCGTGCGGGCCTTTGCCGTGGCGGCGTCGCCGACGGGCTATCTGGCCGCCGGCGACCGGTTCGTGAGCGGACAGGGCCGCCTCGACAGCGACGCCATCCTCTGGACGTCGACCGACGGGCGAACGTGGACCCGCGTCGACGACAAGACCTTTGACGGACCGGCCAGCGACACGCCCCAAGTGGCGGTGGCGTGGCGGGACGGCTGGGCCGTGGCCGGCTCGTCGACGACCAACGGGCGGACGTCAGTCGTCGTGTGGACCTCGGCCGACGGCCGATCGTGGCGGCGGACCACCGTGACGGCCCTTGGCACCGACCCCGACCCGCTGAGCGCCGTCACCAGCCTCGACGTGGTCGACGGCGGGTTGGTGATCGGCGCCCGGCTCGGCACCCGCCTGGCCGTGGCCACCTCCGCCGACGGGCACGCGTGGCGGGCCCTCACGCTGCCGGCGACGATCCCGAGCGGCGAGCACGCCCTGGTGATCGCCGCACCGGCCGGACCCGACCTCGTGCTGGCCGCCACCACCGACGACGGCACGGTGTTGTGGTCGACCCCCGCACCGCCGTCCATGTGACGGTTTTGCACGCCTGAGGTGCAAAACCGTCACTTCGGCGGAAAGGAGGAGGGGTCAGACCGCCTTCATGCCGGTGCCGACGTCGCCACCGAGATAGGCGGCCTGCACCGCCTCGTCGTCGAGCATCTCGTGGCCGCCGCCCTCCTTCACGATGCGGCCCGTCTCCAGCACGTAGGCGCGGTGGGCCCGGGCGAGCGCCTGGGCCGCGTTCTGCTCCACGAGCAGGATGGTGGTGCCCTGCTCGTTGATCTCCGTGATGATCTCGAACAGCTGGGCGATCAGGAGCGGTGCGAGGCCCATCGACGGCTCGTCGAGCAGGAGCAGGCGCGGCCGGGCCATCAGGGCACGGCCGATGGCGAGCATCTGCTGCTCGCCGCCCGACAAGGTGCCGCCCACCTGCGTGGCCCGTTCTTCGAGTCGCGGGAACAGGCTGAAGACGCGCTCGAGGTCCTGCTGGCGTTCGTTGGGGGTGGGCCTGCGGGCGTAGGCGCCCATCTCCAGGTTCTCCAACACGCTCATGCCGGGGAAGACGCGCCGACCCTCGGGCGCCTGGCAGATACCGAGCTCGACGCGCCGGTGAGCCGGCAGGTGGGTGATGTCCTGGCCGTCGAAGTGGATGTGCCCCTCGGCGACGGGCCGAACGCCGGAGATCGCCTTCAGCGTGGTCGTCTTGCCGGCACCGTTGGCGCCGATGAGGGTGACGACCTCGCCCTCCTCGACGGTGATCGACAGGCCCTTGATGGCCTCGATGCGCCCGTAGAAGACGTGCATGTCGTCGAGCTCAAGAAGCATCGGCCGGCACCCCCAGGTAAGCCTCGATCACGGCCGGGTCCTGGCGCACGTCGTTCGGCGTGCCTTCGGCGATCTTGCGGCCGAAGTCGAGGACGGCGATGCGGTCGCTGACGTTCATCACCAGGCCCATGTCGTGCTCGATGAGCAGCACTGTGTAGCCCTGGTCGCGAATGCGCTGGATGAGCGTGAGCAGCTGCTGCTTCTCGGCCGGGTTGAAGCCCGCCGCCGGCTCGTCGAGGCACAGCAGGGTGGGCTCGGTGGCGAGAGCGCGGGCGATCTCGAGGCGCCGCTGATACCCGTACGGGAGGTTGCGGGCGGCGTCCTCGGCCCGGTCGGCGATGCCGACGAAGGAGAGCAGCTCGTGGGCGCGGGTGTGGCCTTCGGTCTCCTCCCGGCGGTGCCGGAACGGCCGTGTGAAGAGCGCGCCGGGCACGCTCGTCTGGCGATGGGCGTCG
>DASXAI010000661.1:0-7352 GCA_036406775.1 Acidimicrobiales bacterium | reverse complement strand
GAGTCGCCCATCGAGGCTTATCTCGACCATGTGCCGAGCGTGCGCCTCGTGCCCGACGTCAGCGACGTTCGCATCGCCTACACCGCCCTCCACGGTGTCGGCGCCGACGTCGCCCTGAAGGCGTTCGCCCGGGCCGGCCTCCCTGGTCCCGCCGTCGTCACCGAACAGGCCCGGCCCGACCCCGAGTTCCCCGGCCTGCCGTTCCCGAACCCGGAGGAGCCCGGCACCCTCGACCTCCTCCTCGACGAGGCCGAGCGCACCGACGCCGACATCGCCCTCGCCAACGACCCGGATGCCGACCGTCTCGGCGTCGCCATCCCCACTGCCGACGGCGGCTGGCGGCGCCTCGGCGGCGACGAGATCGGGTGGGTCTTCGCCGATCACATCCTCCGCCACACCGACGGCACCGACCGGCTCGTCATCACCACGCTCGTGTCGTCGACGCTTCTCGGGCAGATGGCCGCTGGCATCGGCGTGCGCTACGCCGAGACGTTCACGGGGTTCAAGTGGATCGCCCAGACGGTGCTCGACCATCCCGGCGACCGGTTCGTGTTCGGCTACGAGCAGGCGCTCGGTTACCTCGTCACCAACCTGCCGCTCGACAAGGACGGCATCACCGCTGCCGTGCTGATGGCGGAGATCGCGGCGGTGGCCAAGCGCGACGGCCTCACGCTGCAGGACCGCCTCGACGACCTCGCCCGTCGCTACGGCCGTCACGTCACCGGCGAACGTTCGGTCCGGGTCGAGCCGGCGGCGATGCCCACGGTCATGGCCAAGCTGCGGGCCAACCCGCCCATGACGCTGGCCGGGGCGCCCGTGACCAATGTCGAGGAGTTTCCCGCCGCCGGCCTGATCCGGTTCGATTGCGGCACTGGCGCCCGGGTGCAGATCCGCCCCAGCGGCACCGAGCCCAAGGTGAAGGTCTACGTGGAGGTCATCGACGCCGACCCGGAACCGTTCCTCGCCGCCGGCGCCGCCCTTCTCGGCTAGGCGCCTACCAGAGGCCGAACTGGCGGTCGCCGGCGTCCCCGAGGCCCGGCACGATGTAGGCCATCTCGTTGAGGTGGCTGTCGATGGCGGCCGTCGTGATCACGACGTCGAAGCCCGACTTCTCGATCCGTTCCAGCCCCTCCGGCGCCGCCAGCACGCACACCACGTTGATGGGCTGCGGCGCGCCCCGCTCGACGAGCAGGCGGCACGTGAATTCGAGTGACCCTCCGGTGGCGAGCATCGGGTCGAGCACGAACGTCGGCCGGCCGTCGAGGCGATCGGGCAGCTTGGCCAGATACGGCTGCGGCTCGAAGGTCTCCTCGTTGCGGGCCAGGCCCACGAACCCCACCTCGGCCTGCGGCACCAGCCGCAGCGCCGCCGCCACCATCCCGACACCGGCCCGCAGGATCGGCACGAGCATCGGCACGTCGGCGAGATGGCGGCCCTCCGCCGGCCCGAGCGGCGTCCGCACCTCGACGGCCGCCGCCGGCAGATGCCGGGTCGCCTCGTAGACGAGCATTCCCGCGAGACCGTCGAGAGCCTGGCGGAACTCGGCGTTCTCGGTGGTGGCGTCGCGCAGGATCGTGAGCCGTTCGGCCGCGAGCGGGTGGTCGACGAGGGTCACTTCCATCGGGCCGCCAGTCTGACAGGTCCGCTTTCGTCGCCGTTCTCCGCAGCGGAGGGCGGCGACGAAGACACCGTAGGCTGGGGGAGTGACGTTGCAAGCCGTCGCTCCCACCGCGTTGGTCGAGGTCACCGCATCCGAGTCCGCGTTGCGGCGTTTCCTGCACGGACTGCCCGGAGTCGATCAGGTCGGTGCCGAGGCCCGGGTCGCCGACCTCTCGACGCGGTCGATCAAGAAGGGCTCCAAGCTGTTCGCCCTCGACCTCGCCGTGCGCATGACCGATCTCACCACGCTCGAGGGCGCCGACACCCCGGGCAAGGTGCGCGCCCTGTGTGCCAAGGGCCTCCACCCGGACCCCGGCGATCCCACGGTGCCGGCCGTGGCCGCCATCTGCATCTATCCCGACCTCGTGGCCGTGGCCAAGCGCGAGTTGCGTGGCTCGGGGGTGAAGGTGGCCAGCGTCGCCACGGCCTTCCCGTCGGGCCGAGCCGCCGTCGACGTCAAGCTGGCCGACGTGCGCTCGGCGGTCGACGCCGGTGCGGATGAAGTCGACATGGTGATCGACCGCGGCGCCTTCCTCTCCGGGCGGTACGGCGAGGTGCTGGAGGAGATCCAGCTCGTGAAGGCGGCGTGCGGACCGGCCCACCTCAAGGTGATCCTCGAGACGGGCGAGCTGGCAACGCTCGACAACGTGCGCAGGGCGTCGTGGCTCGCCATGGTGGGCGGGGCCGACTTCATCAAGACGTCCACCGGCAAGGTCACGCCGGCGGCCACGTTGCCGGTGACGCTCGTGATGCTGGAGGCGGTGCGCGACTTCGCCGAGATGACCGGCATGCGCATCGGCGTCAAGCCGGCCGGTGGCATCCGCACCGCCAAGGACTCGGTGCGCTACCTCGTCGTGGTGCACGAGGTGGCGGGGCCCGAGTGGCTCACCCCCGACCTGTTCCGGTTCGGGGCGTCGTCACTGCTGAACGACATCCTCATGCAGCGCCACAAGCAGCTCACCGGCCGCTACGACGGCCACGACTACGTCACGCTGGATTGATGCGTCGCCGTCCTCCGCTTCGCTTCAGCCGGCTCCTGCTCGCTCCGCTCGACAATCGCTTCTACCGCGGCCCGGCGGCGCACAGCGAAGCCGGACGCCGCCGATGGAGTCACTGATGGCCGCGGTACCGGATCTCGTCACACCCACATGGGAGTACGCGCCCGCGCCCGAAGCGCGTGACATCGTCACGATCGAGCCGTCGTACGGATTGTTCATCGACGGTCAGTTCGTCGAGCCGCGAGACGGCAGCACCTTCAAGACGGTCAACCCCGCCACCGAAGAGATGCTGGCCGAGGTGGCGGCGGCCGGCCCCCAGGATGTCGACGCCGCCGTCGCCGCGGCCCGACGGGCCCAGCGATCGTGGGCTCGGCTCTCCGGCGGCGAACGGGCCAAGTACCTGTACCGCATCGCTCGCACCATCCAGGAGCGCTCGCGCGAGCTCGCCGTGCTGGAGTCGATCGACAACGGCAAGCCGATCAAGGAGACGCGCGACGTCGACCTCCCGCTCGTCGCCGCCCACTTCTTCTACTACGCCGGCTGGGCCGACAAGCTGGCCTACGCCGGGTTCGGCCCCGACCCGAAGCCGGTCGGCGTGTGCGGTCAGGTCATCCCGTGGAACTTCCCGCTGCTGATGCTGGCGTGGAAGATCGCCCCTGCCTTGGCGGCCGGCAACACCGTCGTGCTCAAGCCGGCCGAGACCACACCGCTCACCGCCCTGCTGTTCGCCGAGATCTGCCAGCAGGTCGACCTGCCCCCCGGCGTCGTCAACATCGTCACCGGCGCCGGCGAGACCGGTGCCCTCGTGGTCGAGCACCCGGGCGTCGACAAGGTGGCGTTCACCGGTTCCACCGAGGTCGGCAAGCTCATCCAGCGCACCTTGGCGGGCACGGGGAAGAAGCTGTCGCTCGAGCTGGGTGGCAAGGCCGCCAACGTGCTGTTCGAGGACGCGCCCGTGGATCAGGCCGTCGAGGGCATCGTCAACGGCATCTTCTTCAACCAGGGCCACGTGTGCTGCGCCGGTTCGCGCCTGCTGGTGCAGGAAAGTGTCCACGACACCGTGATCGCCAAGCTCAAGCGGCGCCTCGGCACGCTGCGTCTCGGCGACCCGCTCGACAAGAACACCGACATCGGCGCCATCAACTCGTCGGCCCAACTGGCCCGCATCACCGAGCTCGTGACGGCGGGCGAGGAGGAGGGCGCCACCAAGTGGCAGCCCGCCTGCGACCTCCCCACCACCGGCTACTGGTTCGCGCCCACGATCTTCACCGGCGTCGGCCAGAGCTCGCGCATCGCTCGGGAAGAAATCTTCGGGCCGGTCCTGTCGGTGCTCACGTTCCGGACCCCCGAGGAGGCCGTCGCCAAGGCCAACAACACGCCCTATGGGCTGTCGGCCGGCGTGTGGACGGAGAAGGGGTCGCGCATCTTGTGGATGGCGAACCGCCTGCGCGCCGGGGTGGTGTGGGCCAACACCTTCAACCGCTTCGACCCGACATCGCCGTTCGGTGGCTACAAGGAGTCGGGCTTCGGGCGGGAGGGCGGCCGCCACGGGCTGGGCCCGTACCTGCAGGGCAGTCACTGATGGCCCGGCTCGACGTCCGCAAGACCTACAAGCTCTACGTCGGCGGTGCCTTCCCGCGGTCGGAGAGCGGTCGTTCGTACGAGGTCACCGACAGCAAGGGTGCCTTCCTCGCCAACGCGGCGTGGGCGTCGCGCAAGGACACCCGTGACGCCGTCGTCGCCGCCCGCAGCGCGCTCGGCGGCTGGAGCGGGGCGACGGCGTACAACCGGGGCCAGGTCCTCTACCGGGTGGCCGAGATGCTCGAAGGGCGGCGGGAACAGTTCGCCGCCGAGGTGGCGGCGGCCGAAGGACTGGCACCGCGCGCCGCCGACCGGATCGTCGGTCTCGCCATCGATCGGTGGGTCTGGTACGCCGGCTGGTCCGACAAGATCGCCCAGATCGACGGGGCGTCGAACCCGGTCGCCGGTCCGTACTTCAACTTCTCGGTGCCCGAGCCCACCGGTGTCGTCGGCGTGCTGGCGCCGCAGCAGTCGTCGCTCCTCGGCCTGGTGTCGGTGGTGGCGCCCGTGATCGTGAGCGGCAACACCGCCGTCGTGGTGGCGTCGCAGGCGCGGCCGCTGCCGGCGGTGAGCCTGGGCGAAGTGCTCGCCACGTCCGACCTCCCGGGCGGCGTGGTGAACATCCTCACCGGCTACACGGCGGAACTGGCGCCCGTGCTGGCCGCCCATCTCGACGTCAACGCCCTCGACGCCGCCGGCGCCGCCGATCGCGTCCTCGCCACCAGCCTCGAGGTCGACGCGGCCGAGAACGTGAAACGGGTGCTGCCGGCGCCCCGCCACGAGCCCGACTGGACCGCACCCGCCGACCCTCGCCGCATCCTCTCGTTCTGCGAGACCAAGACCGTCTGGCACCCGATAGGGGTGTGACGCCCCTCTACACGACCGCCGAGATCCCGAGCCCCGACGCCCGCAGCAGCGCGTACTGCGGCTTGATGCGCTCGTTGATGATCCGCAGCCGCTCGTCGAAGGAGGAGAACGCCGACTTCATGGCGTTCACCGTCAGCCACTCGAAGTCGTCCCACGTATAGCCGAAGGCGTCCCGGAGCTGACGGAACTCGTTGCCCATCGAGGTGGCGCTCATCAGCCGGTTGTCGGTGTTGACCGTGACCCGGAACCGCAGTCGGCGCAGCAGCCCGATCGGGTGGTCGGCGATCGACGGCGCCGCGCCGGTGTTCACGTTCGACGTCGGGCACATCTCGAGCGGGATCCGCCGATCACGGACGTAGGCGGCCAGGCGGCCCAGCTTGTACTGGCCGCCCTCGACGAAGATGTCGTCGACGATGCGGACGCCGTGCCCGAGGCGCTCGGCCCCGCACCACTGGAGCGCCTCCCAGATCGACGGCAGCCCGAACGCCTCGCCGGCGTGGATCGTGCTGTGGAAGTTCTCCCGGGCCACGTACTGGAAGGCGTCGAGGTGGCGGGTGGGCGGGTAGCCGGCCTCGGCGCCGGCGATGTCGAACCCCACCACGCCGCTGTCGCGCCAGCGCACGGCCAGCTCGGCGATCTCGAGGCTGCGGGCCTGGGTGCGCATGGCCGAGAGGATCCCGTAGATCGTGAGGTTGCGGCCGGCCGAGCCGGCGCGGAAGCCCTCCATCACCGCCGCCACGACCTGGTCGAGCGTGAGGCCGGCCTCGACGTGCAGCTCCGGTGCGAAGCGCACCTCGGCGTAGACGACTCCGTCGTCGGCGAGGTCCTCGGCGCACTCGGCCGCCACCCGCGTGATGGCGTCCCGCTCCTGCATCACACCCACGGTGTGGGCAAAAGTCTCGAGGTACAGCACCAAGTCGTTGCGCTTGGCCCCGCGGTGGAACCACGTCGACAGGTCGTCGAGGTCGGTAGTGGGCAGGTGGTCGTAGCCGTACTCGTGGGCCAGCTCGATCACCGTCGCCGGCCGCACCCCGCCGTCGAGGTGATCGTGGAGGAGCACCTTCGGCGCTCGCCCGATCGCCTCGTCCGTCGGCCGTTCCGTCATTCCGTAGGAACCTACCGGGCACCGCTGTCCGTCACGACCGGATGATCTCGAGGACGAACGGCACCCGCTCCGGCGGCTCGCGCCCGATGGCGATGGCGCCGCGGAGGGCTTGCAGGGCGGCGGGCAGGCGGGTCGGGTCGTCGAGGTGGAGCTCGAGGAGGGGTTGGCCCTCGGTGACGCGGTCGCCGGGCTTGGCCAGGCAACGGACGCCGGCCACCTCGCTCACGGGATGCTCCTTGCGGGCCCGACCGGCGCCGAGGCGCCACGCGCACAGACCGACGCCATACGCGTCGAGCCGCGTGAGGTAGCCCGACGCCGCCGCCGGCATGACGTGGCGTTCCCGTGCCTCGGGCAGCCGGGCGTTGCAGTCACCGCCCTGGCCGAGCACCATCTCTGTCCACACCGGCTGGGCCGCGCCCGAAGCGAGCAGCGCGTCGGGCGAACCGTCGACGCCGGCCAGGGCCACCATCTCGCGCGCCAGCGTGAGAGTGACGTCGATCAGATCGCGTGGTCCGTGGCCCCGGAGGGTCTCGATCGCCTCGGAGACCTCCAGCGCGTTGCCGACGGCGACACCGAGCGGCGTGTCCATGCGCGTGAGCACGGCCGTGGTGCGCACCCCGTGGGCGGCGCCGAGGCTCACCATCGTCTCGGCCAGGCGGCGGGCGTCGCCGATCTCCTTCATGAAGGCGCCGGAGCCGACCTTGACGTCGAGCACGAGCGACTCGGTTCCCTCGGCGATCTTCTTGGACATGATCGAGCTGGCGATCAGCGGGATGCTCTCCACCGTGCCCGTGACGTCGCGCAGGGCGTAGAGCTTGCGGTCGGCGGGGCAGAGGGTGTCGCTGGCCGCACAGATCACCGCGCCCACGTCGCGCAGCTGCGCCACCACCTCGTCGGTCGACAGCGTGGCCCGCCAGCCGGCGATGGCCTCCAGCTTGTCGAGCGTGCCGCCGGTGTGGCCCAGCCCCCGGCCCGACAGCTGGGGGACCGCGGCCCCGCACGCCGCCACCAGCGGGGCCAGCACCAGCGACACCTTGTCGCCCACGCCGCCGGTCGAGTGCTTGTCGACCGTGGGCCGGCCGACACCCAACAGGTCGAAGCGCTCGCCAGAATCGATCATCGCCTGGGTCCAAGTAGCGAGC
>DASXAI010000660.1:0-4605 GCA_036406775.1 Acidimicrobiales bacterium | reverse complement strand
CGTGAGGCGGTCGTCTGTCGTGTTGTCCAACACGCCCGTGTCCGACGGCGGCACGACCACCGTGCCCGTGACCTGGTACACGAACCGGCCGGCGTAGGTGGTCGCCACGATCTGGTCGCCCGGCTGCAGGTTGTCGATGTCGAGGAACGGCGCCCCGTACGTGGTGCGGTGGCCGGCGATGGCGGCGTTGCCCGGCTCTCCCGGCAACGGCGTCTGCGGATAGTGGCCCGGGCCCTTCTTCAGGTCGTCGACTCCGACGCCGGCCACGACGATCTCGTTGACACCGATGCGGGGGATCTCGAGCCGGGCCACCGCGTCGCCCTCGTTGAAGACCGGCCGGGGCGGGGCGGTGGGCGGCACGGTCGTGGGCACGGTCGTCGGCGCCGTCGTAACCGCCACCGTCGACGACGGGGCCACGGCGACGGTCGTCGTGGTGGTCGCGGGTGGAACGGTCGTCCCGAGCTGGGCCGAGAACTCCTTCTCCAGGTCGGCCTGGGCCCGATCGTGCTGGATGGCCGTCCCCCACAGCTGGTAGGCGACGAACCCCAGCAGCAGGACGCCAAGGGCGATCAGGATGCGCCCGGCCCCGCCGACCCACCAGCGCCAATCCCGCCGCTGGCGTCGAGGGGCCGGCGCCGACGGCGCCTGCGTAGCCGGGCTGCCGTCGCCCGCGTCGACCCACTCGTCCATCAAATCCACCGGCCACTGACCGTACTGGTGAGCAGCCCCGCTGCATTGTTCACCTGCGGCGTCGCCAGTACCGTGAAGTGGTCCTCATGGAGCCGGTCGTTCACCTTCGAGACGTGGTGGCTCTCCTCGGGCGGTTCCCGGCGCTGGCCGGCGCCAGCCTCGACGTCCAGCGCGGCGAGATCGTGCTTGTGCGCGGCCGCAACGGTGCCGGCAAGACCACGTTGCTGCGGACGCTGGCCGGCCTGCTCCCCGTCACGAGCGGGGAGGCCGTGGTCCTCGGGACCGACCTCGGCGTCGACCGGCGGGCGGTGCGTACCAAGGTCGGCCTGCTCGGCCACGGCAACGGCCTGTACGACGATCTCACGGTGGAGGAGAACGTCCGGTTCTGGGGCCGGACCGTCGGCGCCACCGACGACGAGGTCACGGCGGCCATGGCCCATCTCGGCCTCTCCGGCCGTCTCGCCAGCGTGGCCGTCCACCGCCTCTCGGCTGGCCAGCGGCGCCGCACCGCCATCGCCGTCGTGGCGGCCCGCCGGCCCGAGCTGTGGCTCCTTGACGAACCTCACGCCGGCCTCGACGCTGCCGGACGCGACCTGGTCGACGGCCTCCTCCACCACGCCGTCGAGGCGGGCGCCACGGTGGTCTTCGCCTCCCACGAGCTCGACCGGGCCGAACCCCTCGCCCACCGGGTCGTCACCATGGCCGGCGGGCGGATCGAGCCCGTCGCCCCTGTGACTGCGCCGGTCGCCGTCTCGTGCTGAGGGCGGCGGCGCTCGTCGCCGGCAAGGACCTCCGCATCGAGGCTCGCAGCCGAGTGGCCACCAACCAGGTCATCCCGCTGGCGTTCTGCATCCTCCTCGTCTTCGCCTTCGCCCTCGATCCCGACCGCGGCACGCTGACGGCCGCCGCGCCGGGCCTGTTCTGGGTGGCCGTCCTGCTGTCCACCGTCCTCGGCGCCCAGCGCTCGTTTTCGGTGGAGACGGCCGATGGCACCCGCGACGCCCTGCGCCTGTCCGGGCTCGACCCGGCCGGGATCTTCCTCGGCAAGTCCGGCGCCCTCGCCGTGCAGTTGCTCGTGCTCGAAGTGCTGCTGGGCATCGGGGTCGTGGTGCTCTACACCACCGACCTGCGCCTCGAGGGCGTGGCGCTGCTGGTCGTGGCCGGGCTCGTGACTACGGTCGGACTGGCGACGACCAGTACCTTGTTCGGTGCCCTCTCTGCTGGGCTCCGGGTGCGCGAGACCTTGTTCCCGCTCCTCCTGATCCCGGCGGTGACACCGATCCTGATCGGCGCCACGAGGGCATACGAAGCGGCACTCGGCACGGGCGGTGCGGACACGTCGGAGGGTTGGCCCTGGGTCGGCCTCCTCGGGGTGTTCGCGCTCGCGTACAGCGCCTTCGGGCTCCTCGGGTTCGGAGCGCTCATGGAGGAGCAGTGACACCACAGGTCACCAGCACCGGCACGAAGGCCACCCGCGTCATCGGCGCGCTGGCGCTCGTGGGGCTGGGCTGGTTGCTGCTGTTCGGCCTGGTGCTGTCGCCGCCCGACGAGAACCAGGGCGAGGCCGTCCGGATGCTGTACCTGCACGTGCCGACGGTATGGCTCGCCTACCTCGCCTTCGGCGTCACGGCGCTCGGCTCGATCTTCTACCTGGTCCCGAAGACCCGGTCGCTGGCCTGGGACCGCCTGGCCGGGGCGTCGGCCGAGATCGGCGTCCTCTTCACCGGCCTCACGCTCGTGGCTGGCGCCATCTGGGGCCGCATCACGTGGGGCGTGTACTGGACCTGGGACGCCCGGCTCACCACCACCGCCCTGCTGTTCGTGCTCTTCCTGGGCTATCTCGCCATCCGGCGGCTGCCGGCGACGCCGGCCCAGCGGGCCAAGCGGTGCGCCATCGCCGGCCTGATCGCCTTCATCGACGTGCCGCTCGTGCACCTCAGCGTCACCTGGTGGCGCACGCTCCACCAGCCCGCCACGATCAAGACGATCGGCGACGTCGAGATCAGCGGCTCCATGCTGTTCACACTTTTCGTCGGCCTGATCGCGTTCACCCTCGTCTACATCTGGCTGATGATCCACAAGATGCGGGTGATGATGATGGAGGACGCCCTGGACGACCACGGTCTCGAGCTCGCCCTCGAGGAGCGCCGAGCCGAAGCCGAGCTCCAGGAGGTCGTCCCGTGACGAGCCTCTGCCCGCCCACCCCGGCTCGACCGGAGGTCTCGCCGTGACCCTCGCGTTCCAGAGCCTCGGCTCGATCCTGCTCGGCTACACCCTCGTGTTCGGCATCACCGGCCTCTACGCGCTGTTCCTCGTGCGTCGCGGCCGCAACCTCGCCCGGCGGTTGCCTGACGACGACAAACCGTGGACCTGACTCACCCCACCCGAACCGGAGGTTCGGGCGGGGGCCCCGATTTGAGCCCCCGCACCCTCACTGAACCGACTCCCACCTCATCCCCGGCCCGTCCCCGGCGGCGACGCTGGCCGGCGGCGCTCGTCCTCGCGCTGGTCCTGATCGGCGGGGCCGTCATCCTGTTCGAGGGGTTGTCGAACGCCACGGTGTACTTCTGCAACGCCAACGAGGTCGGCCAGCGTAGCGACTGCATGCCGGGCAAGCGCTTCCGGGTCCAGGGCACCGTCGACACCGGCTCGGTGCGACGCGACGGCGCCGACACCATCTTCACCATCTCCTACGGCGGCGCCACCATCCCGATCCACTACCAGGGCGAGCCAGGCGGGATCTTCAAGGAGGGCCTGCCGGTCGTGGTGGAGGGCCGGATGGGCACCGATGGCACCTTCGCCGGTGACCGCGTCCTCGTGAAGCACACCGAGGAGTACAAGGCCAAGAACCCCGACCGCGTGCCATCCGGGGCGCCGTGAACGCCACCCTCGGCATCGCGGGGGTGAGCCTCGGGCTGGGCGGCTCCCTCCTCGGGATGATCACCGTCGTCAGCGGCATCGTCCGGCGCCAGGCGAACCTCATCCGGATGGGCCGCGTCTACGTCGGCGTCGTCCTCGCCGGCGCCGTCCTCGCCTTCGTGGCGATGGAACGGGCCCTCATCACCCGCGACTTCTCGCTGGCGTACGTGGCCGAGGTCGGCTCGAAGGCGACGCCGCCGCTCTTCAACTTCGCCGCCCTCTGGAGCGCCCTCGAGGGGTCCATCCTCCTGTGGGCACTCGTGCTGTCGGGCTACATCGCCGCCGTCACGTGGCACTTCCGCAAGCGGCTGGAGGACCCGCTCGTCGGGTGGGCCCTCGTGACGCTGTTCGTCATCTCCGGCTTCTTCTTCCTCCTGATGTTCGGGCCGGCCAACCCGTTCAAGGAGGTCGCCGGCGTCATCCCCACCGACGGCCCCGGCCCCAACCCGCTGCTGCAGAACCACATCCTCATGGCGTTCCACCCGCCGCTGCTCTACCTGGGCTACGTCGGGTTCAGCGTCCCGTTCGCCTTCGCCATCGCCGCTCTCATCACCGGCCGGGTCGGTGAGGGTTGGCTGCTCGAGACGCGCCGGTGGACCCTGTTCGCGTGGGGCTTCCTCACCATCGGCATCGTCCTCGGCGCGTGGTGGAGCTACGAGGTGCTCGGCTGGGGCGGGGTGTGGGCGTGGGATCCCGTCGAGAACGCCGTCTTCCTGCCGTGGCTCACCGGCACGGCCTACATCCACTCGGTGCTCGTGCAGGAGCGGCGCGGCATGCTGCGCGTCTGGAACCTGTCGCTGCTGTGCGCCACGTTCTCGCTCACGATCCTCGGCACCTTCCTTACGCGCTCGGGCGTGCTCGACAGCGTGCACTCGTTCAGCGAGAGCGACATCGGCGCCTATCTCCTCACCTTCTTCGCCCTCGCCGTCGGGACGTCGATCGCCCTCATCGGCTGGCGCGGCGACCGCCTGCGCTCGCCGGGTGCCATCGACTCGC
>DASXAI010000659.1:0-6358 GCA_036406775.1 Acidimicrobiales bacterium | reverse complement strand
GACGGGGCTGCCGTCGACCTGCAGCGGGATCTGCCAAGGGTCGATGATCGTGTGCGGCCGATCCGGGTCGGCGCGAACCATCGGCGGCGGCTGGGTCGACATCCAGTGGATCCGGTGGTCGTGCCATCGAGCGGTGTGGCCGGTGCTTGCTTGCTGCCACATGGGCACGGCCCGGGCGTCGGCCTCCGTGGGTGGCTGGGTCCGGGCGTAGCGGTCTCGGTTGAGGTAGGTGGCCGGGGACCGGGTGTTCTCCCAGACGCCGCCGGGGTCGATGCGGAGATACTGCTCGTTCTCGTATCCCTGCACCACGACGGTGTGGGTGCCGTGCACCGTGAGTGCGAGGCGGGTGCCGACGTCGATCACCTCTATGTCGACGGCGGAGGGTTGGGGCCGGACCGAGGTCACTTCGGAGTGGTAGTTCGAGGCGTTGGACGGATCACCGCTGTGGGCGTACGCCGTGGATGGCGTGAGCATCACGCCGACGGCGAGCACCGTCGCCGCGCCGACACGCCCGAGCTTCCCGCGCATCGCTCCCCGTCCCTCGCCAGGCACCTCGAGCAGAGCCCGCCCGGCGGCCCGCACGCTAACTCGTGGCGGCGCCGAGGGGTGGAAGGTATTGGGCGGCCATTTGGGGTGGCGGGCCGGGTGGTGTCGGGTCGGAGTCGAAGCTGAGGACGACGACCTGCCCGTTCCGGGGGGCGAACGTGCTCGGGTCGCCGTGCTGCTCGACCCCGTCGACCCACCACCGGACCTGTGCGGTTTGGCCGTTGGAGCAGGTGCCGCCCGGACCGATGTTCCTCACCGTCCCACAGCTTGAGCCGATCGGCGGACGCCTGCCAACCGCCGCGCTGCAGGAAGAGGCCGAGCGTGGCTTTGTCGCCGGCTTCGGACTGGTTGAAGGGGTGGATGTAGACGAGGCCGTCGCCGTGGGAGTGCACGCCGGTGTCGAGTCCGGAGGCGGGGGCGTTGGCGAGCCAGGTGCCGCAGATCTTGACGCCGAGCGGCGCGGTCCAGAAGTCGACGTCGACGCGGGCACCGGCCGGTGTGGGCAGGGCGGGTGGTTGGAGGGCGACGGGGAGGTCGGAGTCGACGGCGAGGGCGGCGGCGGCTTGGCGGGCTTGGTCTTCGGCGAGGGGTGGGCCGATGGCGGATTGGAGGGCGGGCGTGCCGGATCCGAAGGCGAGCACCACGGTTCCGTCGGCGACGAGGCCGAGGGTGCCGGTGCCGCCGGCGCCGAGGGCGGCGCGGAAGGTCTTGTACTGGGTGGGGTCGATGCCGAAGGTGAGCTTCCACCCGGCGCCCGACGCGGCCTGGACGGCGGGGTTGGTGATCGGGGTGACGCCGGTGAGGGCGGGGCCGAGGACGTAGCAGCGGGCCGCGGCGCCGGTGGAGGTGATGCCGGGGCCGTTGCAGGGGCCGAGGGTGGTGGAGGTGATGGGGGCGATGGTGGTGGCGTGGTGCTGGGCGGCGGCGTGGAGCTGGTAGGGGTCGGCGGAGGAGCGGACGTCGACGCCGTCGGCTTGGGCGGTGACGGCGGCGTCGGTGACGCCCATGCGGGTGAGTCTGGTACGGACCACGTCGGCGGCGGCGGCGATCGTCGCCGTGTTGGTTCCCGGGGGCGCCTTGAGGAGGCCAGCGGGTGAGGTGGGTGCTGCGCCGCCGCTGGTCTCGTGACTGAATAGGGGGCGCCCCTGGGTGGTGGTCGAGTTGTCGCCGCCGCAGGCGGTGAGCAGGGCGCAGGCTCCGAAAAGGAGTCCGACGGCGACCTGGCGGCCGAAACGCCACCTCGCCGGAGTGCCTCGATGTCCCGCCACGGCGACGAGTCAACCCGACCCGACCTGGGTCGGGGCCGCGCCGGAAAACCCTCGCGCTCAGGGAACTCGGCCGCTGCCTGGAGCGACTGTGAAGTGGTGCGGCCGGGGAGGTGGCCGACGCTCGACGAAGGAGAGACCCATGCGTACTCGTTGGACCCGCTCGCTTGTCGCCGGGGCAGTGTTCGTCGCCATCCTCGGGATGTGGGCTGGCGCCGCCTCCGCTCACGTCACGGTGCAACCGTCCACGGCGACCCAGGGCGATTTCACCCAGCTGTCGTTCAACGTCCCGAACGAGACGGACTCGACGGACACGACCCAGCTCGAGGTGCAGTTCCCGACCGACCATCCGATCGCGTCGGTGGCGGTGCAGCCCAAGGCGGGCTGGACCTACAAAGTGACCACCATGAAGCTGGCCCAGCCGATCAAGACGGATGACGGCGAGGTCACCGAGATCGTCTCCGACATCGTGTGGAGTGGTGGGTCGATCAAGCCCGGCGAGTTCGACCAGTTCACCGTGTCGGCCGGTCCGTTGCCGACCGGCGTTGACAGCCTGCAGTTCAAGGCGTTGCAGACCTACTCCGACGGCAACGTCGTGCGGTGGATCGAGAACACGCCCGCGGGTGGACCGGAGCCTGAGCATCCGGCACCGACCCTGACGCTGACCAAGGCCAGCGACACGAGCGGCTCGTCCAGTGGTGACGACAGCACGGCCCGGATCCTGGGCATCGTCGGCATCGTCGTGGGCGCCCTCGGGGTCGCGTTCGGCGCTGGGGCATTGGTGGTGTCCCGGCGGAAGCCGAAGCCGTCGACGACCTGATCGGCTACACGTGGAACGTGGCCAGGAAGTCGACCTGGTCGAACTGTCCGAACACGGCGGCCACGTCGATGCGCCACGTGCCGGGGAATGGAATCTGCATGTTGTCGGTGGTGACGTGGTTGGGGCCGGCCTTCTCGACGGGCACCGGCAGAGGTCCGATGTTGCGGTCGAGGTTGGTGATCGACACGTCGATCGATGACGCCGGATCGAGGCTGCCCGACGGCGTGATGATGTAGATGTGGGTGGTGTTGCGACCCACCCCGGCAGGGATGATCGAGATGTCGGCGATCCTCGACCCCTGCACCACCGACGTGTTGAACGGGCCGGTCGCCGCGGACACCGCCGGGGCGGCGGCAACCAGCAGTGAGGTCACGGCCAGCACGGCGCCGGCCAGGACGACTTCCGCGCCCACGGTGCGCCGCAGACGCCGCAGCACCGAGGCATCGTCGTCGACGCCGGTTCGGTCATGGTCCACGGCGACGGCCGCACCCACCGGCTGAGCGACCGCCGCGGGCCGCCAGTCGAACAGACGACGCTGCAGCGCCAGGCGGCTGAGGGCACCCACCCCGACCAGCACCACGACCAGGGCGGTCTTCACCAGCAGCGTGCGCCCATAGGTGGTTGACGTGGCGGCGTGGAGGCTGCCGACCTGACGCCACGCCTGCACCAACCCGCTCGCCACCACCACGACCACAGCGGCGAACGCCCACGCCGAGAACCGCCGGGTGACGCCGATCGCCTCGGCCGGCGATGGTGTCCGTAGCACGACCAACGCCAACAGGACGAGTCCGCCGACCCACACGCTCATGGCGGCCAGATGGGCGACCGTGACGACGAGCCCGACGAGCGGCGCCCGCCCGACGCCGCCGTGGCCGCTCTCCGCGTAGGCCACGATCAGGGCGACACCGGCGGCACCCGCCACCAATCGCCACGCCGTGGTTCGGACGCGGCGAATGGTCGCCAGGAGGCCCGTCCCGACCAGCAGCAACAGCAGGAGCCGGGCCTCCCAGGCCCGGCCCGACCGAGTATCGACCACGGCTCGCCATCCGGACGGCTCGAACATCCGGCTCAGGCCCGCACCTTCGGCGTAGGGGGCCTGGAGCGCGATGCCCATCGCCGTGGCCACGACACCCGCCACCAGCGCCGTCCACAAGATGATCTTGGTTCGCCGTGAGTGCGCCCCGCCGGGCCAGACGGCGGCGACGAAAACCATCCCCCCGACGAGCACGGCCAGCGCGGCGTAGGCGACGAACCGGGCGACGCCGAGCGCGACGCCGACGCTGCGATCGCCGCCCTCGGACGCGAGGATGGACCCGACGAGGTTCGGGTCGGTGACGCCCGGCCCCGTGCCGACCTGGAACGTGAAGGCGGCGTGGACCGGGTGGGAGTCGGCCGAAACGACCCGCCACGCCACGACGTAGCCACCCTGAGCCAGCTCGGGCACGTTCGTGGCCACGAGGGAACCGGTGCCACCCGGATGCGACGGTGGGCTGACGGGGATCTCTTTGCCTCGGGCATCGAACACGCGGATGGCACCCAGCGAAACCTCGACGGGCTCGTCGAACCGGAGCGTGATCTGCCGGGGCGAGGTGGTGAGCACGGCGCCGGCGGGCGGGTCGCTCGACTCGAGCGTGGCGTGGGCCCACGCCGGCGCCGCCAGCGTCACGACCGTCACCGCGCAGGCCGCGAGGGCGGCGATGAGCCGGCCGAACGTGCGCATCACAGCGTCGGCGCGACCGGCGGACCGGTGCGGGCACGGCGGCGGCCTCGGACCTGCCACCACGGTCGTCCGGCTAGCATCCACAGCAGCGCCAGCGCGGCGAAATCGAGTATGTGTGACGCCTCCCCGGCGACGCCGACACGCCCCTGGAGAACGTCCAGCGACGCCGTGAATAGCATCGTCGCCCCCAACGCACCTGCAATAGGCAAGAGTCCGAACGCCCGGATCGGACGCCAGGCGGCGTAGAGGTAGCCGATTGCGAGGGCAGCCGTGAGGGCGCCGATGTGCCGGGCGAGGTGCACGGTCGCCCCGGTGTCATGGCCGAGCAGGGCCGGAACCGCCAAGACCAGCTGGGTAAGGGCCACCACGATTAATGCCGTGCGCGTCCACTCGCCCCGGCCCAGGCGAGGCGGGTGGGCCCGGGCCAGGATCGTCGCGGTCAAGTCCGGAACAGCCGGCGCCGCCTGGACCCGAACCAGCCGGTGCAGCCGCTCGGCGCTCGCGTACCACGCCGTGCACGAGGCGCAGCCAGCCAGATGGGCGTCCGCGGCCGCCGTTTCGAGGGCGCCGGCCTCACCGTCGAGCCGTGCCGACACCACCGCACGGCACTCGTCACAGTTCATGACCCAATTGTCGCCGCCGACCGGCAAGAAGTTCCCTCAGCCGTCGGCGCTCTCTACCTCGCCCAGCGCTGCGATGAGGACCTCTCGGGCCCGCCCCACCCGGGAGCGGATGGTGCCGATCGGACAGCCGCACACCTCGGACGCCTCCTGGTAGGACAAGCCCAGCAGTTGCGTCAGCACGAACGCCTGGCGCTGCGTGTCATCGAGCAAGGCGAGCACGGCGTCGACTTCGGCCGTGCCGCCCAGCGGCTGGGCCCGCTCGGTCGACCGGCTCGCCATCCGATCCCACAGCGACCGCCGGCGAACCAACCGCCGGACCACGTCCACGCACGTCCGGCGAGCAATAGCCAGCAACCACGTCCGGGCGCTCGCCTCACCCCGAAACGACCCGAGCGCACCGATCGCCCGCTCGAACGTCTCCTGGGCGGCATCGTCAGCAGCCTCCCGACCCACGAGGTAGCAGCAGAACCGCCACACATCGGCCTGCGACAGCTCCACGAACGATGCGAGTGCCGCCCGGTCACCGGCACTCGCCGCCAACGCCAGACCGGTCAGCCTGTCCACAGGAACCTCATCGTGCCGGGTGGCGACCAGACGCGCCACTGGCCGCCGCTCTTCTCACGTCGGCCGAACGCGATCACGCCAGCAGCTGGCCAACCGTCACGGGCCGAAGTCCCATGGTTCCCAGATGATCGAGGATGGCCGGCAGGGCCTTGATGGTGCCTTGATGGCCCAAGTGAAGGCTGATGATGGAGCCGGCTTGCGCGCCCCGTCGCACGTTGGCGACGACGGCGCTGACGCCGGGATCCTGGAAGTCGAGCGAGTCGACGTCATAGCCCACGCTGACCGGGTACCCGGCTCGGCCCGCCTCGGCCAGGATGCGGGCGGTCGGAACGTCGATACCCGACGGGCGGAACCACGACGAGATCGAGCCGGTGAGCCGACGGAGCACGTCGGCGCATTGCGTGATCTCGGCGGCAACGGCCGAAGCCGAGAGCGTTCCCATGGCCTGGTGGGTCTGGGTGTGGTTGCCGTACTCGTGACCGTCGGCGCCAATTCGCGCGGTGAGCTCCGGGTTCTGTGCAAGCCACTGGCCGACGCCGAAGACCGTCACCGCCGTCCGGTGTTGCTTGAGCGAGTCGAGCAGCTCCATCGCCAGCCCGGGATCGCCCGACGCGTGGAAGGTGAGCGCTACCTCGGGGCTGGTCCGAGCCCCGTGCGGAACGTACCGGGCCGGCCCCGGTGGCGCCGACGAAATGGGGGCGACGGCCGTCGTCGTCGCTGCCGTCGTCGCGACGACAGCTCCGAGGGAACTCGTACTCGAAGGCATGCTCGTGGTGGGTTTCACCGTCGCCGCCTTTGACCCCGCGGCCTTGCACGCGGC
>DASXAI010000658.1:0-5078 GCA_036406775.1 Acidimicrobiales bacterium | reverse complement strand
GCGCCACCTTGCGCTCGTAGACCTCGGCGTGCTCGGCGTCCTTGACGTAGTTCATGCTGTCGCACATCGACATCAGGCTCGGGATGCCCCACTCCGACGGCGGCGTGCTGACGTGGATGAGCACCGACTCCGGCTCCTTGCTCACGACGTCGCCGTTGCGCATCACGACGGTGATGGGCTCGAGGCAGCAGGCGCAGTAGCTCTCGAGCCGCAGGTCGCGGTCCTTGAACGGCGGCATGCGGGAGATGGCGACCGACTCCATGGCGCAGCCGGCGTAGGAGTGGAAGCGGTCGTCGATCCACACCTGCACCTGGCTGGGGAAGCTGTTGAACGGCAACATCTTCAGCATGTTGAAGTTCTGGCTCGTCTGGTCGACCACGACCATCTTGCCCAGCTCGAGTTGCTTGTAGGCGGCGATGATGCCCTCGCGCGACAGGTCGAGGGCCTCGTGCACGTCGCGCAACGACGGGCCGTGCCCGTGCTCGCACCAGAACTCGTAGAGGAACTCGCGGACCCTGAGTGCGTCCTCGCTCCACTCGAAGGCGGGAATACCTTGCTGCGTCACGACCCCATCCTGCCGAGGTGACGGTTTTCCACGCCAGTCGTGGAGAACCGTCACATCGGCCGAGCGTCGAGCGTCAGTCGCCGCCCTCGTACTTGAACGAGACCTTCACCTTGGCCCGATAGGCGACGACGCGCCCGCCCTCCAGCTGGAGGTCGAGCTGAGAGACCTCGGCGATGCGAAGGTCGCGGAGCGTCTGGGCCGCCCGGTCCACGGCGGCGGCCGCCGCCTTTTCCCACGACTCGTCGCTGGTGCCCACCAACTCGATGATCTTGTAGACGCTTTCGGCCATCTCGGCCTCCTTCGTTCGACGGCCTACCGGAAGAAGTTGTCCATCTCCTCGATGTCGGTCCACAGGTTGAGCAGCGAGACCATCTTGCCGCCGCGTATCTCGAAGCGCTGGAGCGCGTCCTGGTCGAGCGTCGCACCCGGCCGCGAGGCCTTCACGTGGAAGCGACCCAACACCACGTCGCCGGTGGCAGCCAGCTCGAGGGGACTCGCTTCCATCGTCCCGGCACTCACTTCGAAGGCGATCTGCGCCACCTTCCGGATCTCGTCATGGCCGCGCCACACACCGGCGATCTGCGAATGGCCCGGCATGGTCCACGCCCCGCTGGGATCCCACAGGCCGATGAAGCCGTCGAGATCGGCGGCGATCCATCGATCCCATGCCTGCTGGGCGACTGAGAGGGCACTGTCATCTGCCATGTTCACCCCTTCCCCCGCCGGCCGCAGCGTACGCCTGACCCGCCCTCCTCCGTTTCACGCTTGTTTGACGTCGTCCTGCGACGTTGAACTGGCGTGAAACGGGGAGGCTTCGGCCAGCGTCGCCTGCACGAGGGCGCGGGCCGTCCAGACCGAGAGCTCCTCGCCCTCGTCGGCGGTGAGGCCGCGGATGTCGCGCTGGACGATCAGCGCCTCCCAGCCGACCACCATCGCCAGCGCCGACACGAGGCGCTCGTACCGGGTGTCGTCGACGCGGTCGCGCAACGGTGCCAGTGCCCGTTCGATCCACTCGACGCGGCGATAGCCGCGCCGCATCGGGACGTCGCCGTCGCCGGTCGCCCCGGACTCGACGGTGAGGCGGATCAGGGTGCGGCCGAGGCGCTCGACGTCGGGCGACATGCTCTGCAGGGCCCGGGCGACCGCCTCCACCCGCGCCCCGACGTCGTCGCTCAGCTCCGGCAGTTCGAGCACACGGTCGACGTCGGCCTGGCTGAGAGCCCCGAGCGTCGCGTCGATCAACAGCTGCTCCAGGGTCGGGAAGTACAGGTACACCGTGCGCCGCGAGACGTCGGCGGCGTCGGCGATGTCGGCGACGGTGGGCGTCAGCCCTTGCTCGACGAGGCGCGCCGTGGCGTCGACGATCGCCTTGCGGGTGCGCCGGCGCTGCCCCGGCCGGCCCGGATCCTTGTCGTCCACGTTCATGCCTCGCCCTCTTGACAGGCCATCGAGCTCTCAGTATACATACGTGCAGTTATTACACACTTGTGCAATCAGGAGGAGTTGCGATCATGACCACGGACACCGGAGAGCGCCGCCGCCCTGTCGTGCTGGGACCGGGCGAGGGCGAGTCGGTCTGGTTCATCAACAGCCGGATGACGGTGAAGGCAACGGGCGCCAGCACCGGCGGCCACTACGGCCTGCTCGAGTCGACCATCCCGCCGGGGTTCTCGCCGCCGATGCACATCCACCACCGCGAGGACGAGTCGTTCTACGTCCTGGAGGGACAGCTCCGGCTGCAGTGCGCCGACGAGACGTTCGTGGCGTCGGCCGGCTCGTACATCTTCCTGCCTCGTGACGTGCCGCACAGCTTCGTCGTCGAGGGCGACACGCCCGCCCGCATGCTGACGATCGAGACGCCCGGCGGCGGTGAGCAGTTCTTCGTCGAGGCCGGCCGCCCCGCCGCGGCCGACGGGCTGCCTGCGGCGGCCCTGGTCGACGTGGAACTCCTGCGCCGGGTCGGCAACGTGTACGGCGCCGAGGTCGTCGGGCCGCCCCTCGCGGCCCGGTAGCACCCGAAGTTGGACGGCTGAGGGCGCTTTGATGCACCCTGGCGCCCGACTTCGACCCGGACGGGAGCGCTGGCTGATGTACGACGTGATGCAGGGCGTGCGGGTGATCGAGGTGGCGGAGCACACCTTTGCTCCCTCGGCGGCGATGATCCTCGCCGACTGGGGCGCCGACGTGATCAAGGTCGAGCGGGCGGCGGGCGGCGGCGACGCCGGCCGCACCATGCGGGTGATCCAGCGGCCCGGCCTGCGGACGAACCCGTTCTTCGAGGCGGCGAACCGCGGCAAGCGCGGCGTCGGGCTGGACCTGACGCAGAGCGAGGGACGCGACCAGCTGTACAAGCTGATCGACGGGGCCGACGTGTTCATCACCAACATGCGCGACGGCGCCCGGGCCCGGATGGGCATCGAGCCCGACGAGCTCTTCGCCCGCAATCCCCGGCTCGTCTACGCCCGGGCCTCCGGCTACGGCCGCAAGGGCCCGCTGGCCCACCACCGGGGCTTCGACTACCCGTCGTCGTGGTGCCGGTCGGGGTCGGCGTTCGTGCAGACCCCGGCCGACGGCGGCCCGCCGCCTCCCCAACCCGGTTCGGTGGGCGACCTCACCGGCGGCGCCACCATGGCGGGGGCGATCGCGGCGGCGCTGTTCCGTCGCGAGCGCACGGGCCGGGGCGCGCTGATCGACCACGCCCTGTACCTCATCGGCGCCTACATCATGAGCCAGTCGATCATGAGCGCCAGCCTCGGCTGGCAGCCGCAAGGGACGGCGCCGCCCCGCACCGAAGCGGCCGACCCCGCCAACAACATCTATCGCACCAAGGACGGGCGCTGGCTCGTGATGTGCCTGCTGTACGACGAGTGGTGGCCCGATCTGGCCCGCAAACTGCATCGCGAGGACTGGCTGAGCGACCCCCGCTATGCCGACCCCGCGGCCCGCGCCGCCAACAACATCGCACTCATCGCCGAGCTCGATGCCCTCTTCGCCACCAAGACGCTGGCCCAGTGGGAGGACGAGTTCCTCGATCTCGAAGGAGCGTGGTCGCCGTTGAAGAGCCCCGCCGAGGTGCTCACCGACGCCCAGGCCCTGGAGAACGGCTTCGTGACGCCGGTGGCGTTCGACGACGGCAGCATCTACCTCACGGGCGCCTCGCCGGCACAGTTCGACGAGCGGCCGATCGGCCCGCTGCGCGCCGCCCCGTCGCACGGCCAGCACACCGACGACGTCATGCGGGAGCTCGGCCTGACGCCGGAGCAGATCGCCAGTCTGCGCGAGAGGGGCATCGTCAAGTAGCCGCCGCGGCCGACTCGTCCGGTGCGAGTCGACTGGTGCTGCGGAATCCGCTCCGTCAGCCGACTGGCTCCGATGGAGTCGGCGGTGGCTCGGCGTCGACGAGGCGCTTGAGCCGCGAAATCCGCATCGTCTTGATGCGCCAGCCGTCGGCGTCCTTCTCGTAGGTCTCGTGGTAGTGGCCGTAGCCGTGCATGTGGCGGAGCGGGCTGCCCTCGGGCCACCACAAGTCGTCCTCGAACGACCAGATGGCGCGGGCGGTGCTCGCCGACGTCAGCTCGATCTCCGGCATGTGGCCGTGATGCACCGTGGTGACGTCGCCGAGCACGCCAACGAGGAACGGCATGTAGTCGGCCACACCGTGGACCACTCCCATGCCTTCGCTGGTGATGTCGATCTCGACGTCGTCGGTGAAGACACCGCCCAAGCCGTCCCAGTCCTTGGTGTCCATGAGGCGGAAGTAGCGCGCCTTCACCTGCTTGATGGCTTCCACGTCCTCCAGCGACATCCGGCCTCCCTCGGTCGAGTTCGCGGAGGACCCTACGGGTCAGGGAGTCAGCCGGGCGCCGTGACCGGGCTCGGGTCCTGCACCGGGCCGAAGGTCGATGTCACGGTGGCCGGCTTCCCGGCAACCGTCGTGGCGTAGGTGACGCCGCTGAGCACGGCCGCAGTGACGGTGACGTCGAGCGGCACGGGCGCGTCGCCCGGCACGCCCAAGGCCGAGGGCGACACGGTGACAGCGAGGTGCGACGTCGAGCCGTCGGTCGCGCCCGACTGCACGGTCGCCGGCGTGCGCAGCGCGCTGATCGGGTCGGTGTCGGCCGGGTCGGTCTCGACGGGTTGCCACTCGCCGCCCTCGGGCATCACCCAGCTGCCATCGGGCGTGATGACGTAGGACACGGTGCCGTCACGGCTCGACAGCGTGAGCCGGCTGCCGTCGCCGACACGGTCGCCGTCGGCCGTCAACGCGACGGCACCGTCGAGCGTGACCGTCGAGACGAAGTGGTACGCCGTACTGAGCCCGTCGAGGGCGGCCTGGAGGACGGTAGTGGGATCGGGCGCCGGCGCCGCGGGCGGCGCGGCCGCCGAGGTCGGCGCGGCGGCGGTGGTGGGCGCAACAGTGGTGGGCGCGGCCGTGGTGACGACGGCGCCGGCGGAGGTGACCGGCGTCGCGGTCACCTCCGTCGCGGCGGTCGTCGTGGACGGGCTACTGCTG
>DASXAI010000657.1:0-3505 GCA_036406775.1 Acidimicrobiales bacterium | reverse complement strand
GAAGCGAATCGTGTCGTTGTGGGTGCGCTCGTACGTGTCGAACACCGCGAGCGGCGGCTTGCGGAGCGTCACGATCACCTCGGTGGTGGTGAGCGGCATGCACTTGCCGGCGCGGATGAAGAACGGCACGTCGGCCCATCGCCAATTGTCGATCTGCAGGCGGAGGGCGGCGAACGTCTCCACGGTGGAGTTGGGGGCGACGCCGTCGACCTCGGTGTAACCCTCGAACTGCCCCCGCACCACGTCGGTGGGCGTCAGCTGCCGCATCGACTTCAGCACGTCGACCTGCTCGTTGCGGACGCCGTCGGGGTCGTGGGGCGTGATGGGCTCCATCGTGAGCAGTGAGCACACCTGCAGCAGGTGGTTCTGGATCACGTCGCGGATGCAACCCGTGGCGTCGTAGAAGGCGCCACGGTCGGAGACGCCGAACTCCTCCGCCATGGTGATCTGCACGTTGTCGACGTACGTGCGGTTCCAGAGCGGCTCGAGGTACGTGTTGGCGAAGCGGAGGTAGAGGAGGTTCTGTACCGGCTCCTTCCCGAGGAAGTGGTCGATCCGGTACACGTCTTTCTCCGGGAAGTACTGGTGGATCGTGGCGTTGAGCGCCTTGGCCGAGGCCAGGTTGTGGCCGAACGGCTTCTCCACCACGATCCGGGCGTTCCGGCCACTACCCGAGTCGGCCAATCCCTTGGCCACGGTCTCGAACAGCGCCGGAGGAATGGCCAAGTAGTGACAGGGCCGCTGGGCATCGCCGAGTTGGCTGCGCAGCGCCTCGAAGGTGGCGGGGTCGTTGTAGTCGCCGTCGACGTACCGGAGAAGAGCGGTGAGCTTGGCGAACAGCGCTTCGTCCACGGGTCCCTGGGCCGCGAGGCTGTCATGGGCCCGTTGTTTCAACTGGTCGAGGCCCCAGCCGGCCTTGGCCACGCCCACGATCGGCACCGTGAGCTTCCCCCGTTCCACCAACGCCGCCAGCGCCGGGAAGATCTGCTTGAAGGCGAGGTCGCCAGTGGCGCCGAAGAAGACGAGGGCGTCGGAGTGGTCGCCCACGGCCGTCAGTCCTTCTTCTCGAGGTGGCCGCCGAACCCGTAGCGCATGGCCGACAGGATCTGGTCGGCAAAGTCGGCCTGGCGGCGTGATTCGAACCGCTCGTACAGCGCCGCCGTGAGGATGTGCGCGGGCACGCCCTCGTCGATGGCGGCGATGCTCGTCCACCGGCCCTCGCCGGAGTCGGAGACCCGGCCCGCGAAGGTGGCCAGCTTCGGGTCGTGCACGAAGGCCTGGGCGGTGAGATCGAGCAGCCACGAGCTGATGACGCTGCCCCGCCGCCACACCTCCGTGACGTCGGTGAGATCGATCTCGTACTGGTACAGCTCGGGATGGCGCAACGGCGTCGTCTCGGCGTCCTCCTCCTGCTGGCGCAAGCCGGCGTCGGCGTGCTTCAGGATGTTGAGGCCTTCGGCGTAGGCGGCCATCAGGCCGTACTCGATGCCGTTGTGCACCATCTTCACGAAGTGCCCGGCGCCGCTGGGCCCGCAGTGGAGGTAGCCCTGCTCGGCCGGTGTCGGGTCGCCCGTACGGCCAGGGGTGCGAGGGATCTCGCCGATGCCCGGTGCGAGCGTGGCGAAGATCGGGTCGAGCCGGGCGACGACGTCGTCCTCGCCGCCGATCATGAGGCAGAAGCCGCGCTTGAGGCCCCACACGCCGCCGCTGGTGCCGACGTCGACGTAGTGCACGCCCATCGGCTTCATCTCGCCGGCGCGGCGGATGTCGTCGTGGTAGTAGGAGTTGCCGCCGTCGATGACGACGTCGTCGGCCTCGAGCAGCTTGCCGAGGGAGGCCAGCTCGGCATCGACGAAAGCCGCCGGCACCATCAACCAGATGGCCCGGGGCTTGGTGAGTTTGGCGACGAAGTCCTCGAGCGAGGAGGAACCGGTGGCGCCGTCGCCGGCCAGGTCCTGGATCGCCTGGGTGTTCACGTCGAACACCACGCACTCGTGCCCGTCCCGCATCAGCCGGCGCACCATGTTGGCGCCCATCCGACCCAGGCCGATCATGCCGAGCTGCATCGTGTGCTCCTTTGGAGGGGGTCTCGGCGGACACTAGATCCGCTCGCGCGACAAGTTGAACCGGATACCGCCCGCCGGGGCGGTCCGCGGTGCAAGTTCCTTTCCCGCTAGGTCGGGCGCCGGGCGGAGCCGGCGCGTCGCTACGCTCACGAGTGATGATGTCGAGCACGGACGGCCGGGCCGTGGTCGACGAGGTGGTGGCCCTCGGCGGCGACGATCCCGACGGGCTGCGGTCGCGCTTCCTGCGCGACTACTACGAGCACGTCGCTCCCGAGGACCTCGTGGCGCGGAGTGCGGCCGATCTGCTGGCCGCCGCCCTCGGGCACTGGGCCGTCGGCGCCCACCGCCCCGCGGGCCAGCCGGTGGTGCGCATCTCCAACCCTGATGTCGAGCCGGGCGGTTGGGCCTGTGCCCACACCGTCGTCGACATCGTCACCGACGACATGCCGTTCCTCGTCGACTCCGTCACGATGGTGCTCGCCGCGCGCGATCTCGGCATCCACGCCGTGGTGCACCCCATGCTCCACGTGGCCCGTGATGCCGGCGGCTCGATCGTGGCCGTAGGGGCCGGGCACCCTCGCGAGGCCTGGATCCACCTCGAAGTCGACCGCCAGGGCGCCGCCGCCGCCCGCGACGAACTGGCGGCGGCCACCGGTCGCGCCCTGCACGACGTCCGCCTCGTCGTCGACGACTGGATGGAGATGCGCGAGCAGGCCCAGGCCATTGCCGACGAGATCCGTCGGGGCGTGCCGATGCCCCGCGTCGAGGCCGAGGACGCCGCCGATCTGCTCCGGTGGATGGCCGCCGACCACTTCACCTTCCTCGGATTCCGCGACTACGAGATCGCCACCGAGGACGGCCACGACGTGCTGCGCGCCCTCGCCGACACCGGCCGGGGACTGCTTCGCGACGCCAACCGGCCCCCTCGGTCGCAGCGCCTCGACGAGCTGCCACCGGCCGTTCGCGACCGCGTTCGCGAGCCGCGGCTGCTCGTCGTCACCAAGGCCAACTCGCGCTCGACCGTGCACCGTCCCGACTACTTCGCCTACGTGAGTGTGAAGCGCTTCGGCCGGGAGGGCGAGGTGGTCGGCGAACGCCGGTTCATCGGCCTGTGGGCGGCTTCGGTCTATCGGTCACGGGCCGTCGACATCCCGCTGCTGCGGCGCAAGGTGCAGTCGGTGCAGGCGCGCTCGGAACTGCCGCTCGACAGCCACGGCGGTCGCGAGCTCCGCAACATCCTGGAGACATTCCCGCGCGACGACCTGTTCCAGATCGGCGCCGACGAGCTGTTCACGATGGCGATGGGCATCCTCAACCTGCAGGAGCGGCGCCAGGTCCGCCTGTTCGCCCGTCGCGACGACTACGGCCGTTTCGTGTCGTGCCTCATCTACGTGCCCCGCGACCGCTACTCGACGGCGATCGTCGAGCGCATGAACGAG
>DASXAI010000656.1:0-2970 GCA_036406775.1 Acidimicrobiales bacterium | reverse complement strand
ACATGCTCGAACATGCCGATCGAGCTCACGGCGTCGTACGGGCCGTCGTCGACGTCGCGGTAGTCCTGCAGCCGGATCTCCACGAGGTCGGTGAGCCCGGCATCGGCGACCCGCTTGCGGGCCAGATCGGCCTGGCGCTCGGAGATCGTGACGCCCACGGCGCGCACGCCGTGCTGGGCGGCGGCGTGCAGCACCATGCCGCCCCAGCCACAGCCGACATCCAACAGTCGCATCCCCGGCTCCAAGCCGAGCTTGATGGACACGAGCTCGTGCTTGGTGGCCTGGGCGGCTTCGAGGCCGACGGCGGGCGAGGGCCACACGGCGCACGAGTACGTCATCGACGGCCCGAGCACGATGCGGTAGAAGTCGTTCGAGACGTCGTAGTGATGGGCGATCGCTTGGGCGTCACGGGCCTTGGAGTGGCGCAGGCCGCGCAGGCGTGCCTCCTCCGGCGGCGCCGGCAACGGCCGGAGCCGGCTGGGCCCGAGGAAGCGCACGATGTCGGCCACGACTGTCTTGTCGGGCTTGGGCGGGTGCTCGGCGAGGGCGGTGAGGGCGGCGAACAGGTCGCCCTCGGCGTCGAGGTCGCCGGCCACGTAGGCCCGGCCGAGGCCGAGCTCCCCGGGCGCCGTCACGAACCGCTGGAGCGCCTCGGGCCGGTTGACGACCAGCGTGGCCACGGCGTCCGGCGGCCCGGCCGTGCTCCCGTCGTAGGCGCGGACGGTGATGGGCACCTCAGGACCGAGGGCCCGGCTGACCAGTTCGGCGAGCGACATGCGTCCAGTAGACCACCCGCGACATGCATCCCCGGCCGACGTGACGGTTTTCGACAACAGTTGTCGGTTTCCGTCACATCGACGGACGGGGCGGGGCGGCTACTCGCCGGCGGCGGCGACCGACTGGATGTGCTGGAGGCGGACGTCGCGCTCGGCGTCGATCTGCTCGGCCACCGACTCGTCCTCGGCCATGGCGGCGTCGATGTCGGCGTCGGCGAACCCGATGACACCCATGTCGGTGAAGGCCTGGCGGATCTTGGGTCCCCACAGCCCGATCTCCTTGAGGATCGGGACGATGCGCAGGAACAGGTAGCCGCGGAACTGGCGCTGGCCCTCGCTGTTGGAGACGTACTCGTGCACGGCCGGCGGCAGCCCGAGCCGGCTCCAGACCTCCTCACCGAGGAAGCGGTCGCGCATGCGGTAGCAGGCGTCGACGCAGAACTCCTCGCGGTCGTCGCGCTCCGCCTGGGTGAGCTGCGGGTAGTAGTCGCGCAGCGCCAGGCGACCGAACATCACGTGGCGCGCCTCGTCCTGCATCACGTAGGCGTTGATGGCCCGAGCCAGCGGCTCGGTGGCCATGTTGCGGATGAGCCCGAAGGCGGCGAGCGCCAGACCTTCGATGAGGACCTGCATGCCCAGATACGTCATGTCCCAGCGGCTGTCGCGGATGACGTCGTCGAGCAGCGACTTCAGGTTCTGGTTGAGCGGGTAGACGAGCTGCACCTTCTCGTGGAGGTAGCGGCTGTACACCTCGACGTGGCGGGCCTCGTCGATCACCTGGGTGGCGGCGTAGAACTTCGAATCGATGTCGGGGACGGTCTGCACGATCTTGGCCGTGCACACCAGGGCACCCTGCTCGCCGTGCATGAACTGCGAGAAGCGCCACGCCTCGACGTGGCGGTGCACCTCGTCCTTCTCGGCCCGGCTCATCTTGTCCCACCAGGGCGTCCCGAAGATCGCCATGGTCTCGTCGGGCATGCCCACGGGCTTGGAGGGGTCGACCTCCCACGACCAGTCGATCCGCTCGTTGCCCACCCACTGCCGGCGCGTGCCCTTGTCGTACAGACGCAACAGCTGGTCGCGGCCGCTGGTGTAGTCGAAGTCGAAGACGGTGGTGATCGGGCTGGCGATGTCCCACTCGGATGCGTGCGTGTCCACGGCGTGCTCCATGCCCCGTCTGTACGGACGCACTGGTGCGCCCGGTTCGGGAAGTCTTACCCGGATGAGGGCGGCGAGGTCGCCGGGGGTGCCGAGCGGGCGGTGACGATCTCGTTGACGAGCGGGAACGGCCAGCCGCTGGGAAGGTTCGTCAGCGCCGGCGCCGGCAGCACCGAGAGCACCTTCTCGCCCGGATTGGCCAGGTTGTACTGCTCGCGGGCCACCCGTTCGACCTCTTCTGGCGTCTGGAGCGCCGCCACCCGGGCCGAGAGCTTGGCGTTCTCCTCCTGCAGGACGGCGAGGCGGCGTTCGGCGCTGGCGATGGCGCTGCGCTGGCTCAGCCACGCCCGGGTGGGCAGCACGAGGAGCAGCAGCAGCCCGGCCACCACGACGACCGCCGTCGTCCAGATGGCCAGCAGGATGCGCCGGCGGCGGTGAGGATGGGCGCGCCGGTCGTCGGCCTTCGGCTCGCTCGCCGGCGTCACGGCCAGCTCGCCCGCCGGCGTCACGGACGGCTCGGCCGCCTCGGCCGCGCCGCTGTCCAGCGCCCGGAGGCGGTGCAGGGCCTGGGGATCCTGGCGCCGGCGCGGCAGGGGCAGCTTCATCGCGCGCCCCGAGCCAGGGCGGCGGCGCCTCGATAGGCGGCGGCCTCGTCGAGGTCGGCCTCGATGCGCAGGAGCCGGTTGTACTTCGCCACCCGGTCGGAGCGGGCGGGCGCGCCGGTCTTGATCTGGCCGCAGTTGGTGGCGACGGCGAGGTCGGCGATCGTGGTGTCCTCGGTCTCGCCGGAACGGTGGGACATCACGCTGGTGTACGCGTGGCGGGTGGCCGTCTCGACCGTCTCCAATGTCTCGGTGAGGGTGCCGATCTGGTTCACCTTCACCAGCACGCTGTTGGCGACGCCGCGCTCGAACCCCATCTCGAGGCGTTCGACGTTGGTCACGAAGAGGTCGTCGCCCACGAGTTGCACTCGTTGCCCGATGGCCTTGGTGAGCGCGGCCCAGCCGTCCCAGTCGTCCTCGGCCATGCCGTCCTC
>DASXAI010000655.1:0-1902 GCA_036406775.1 Acidimicrobiales bacterium | reverse complement strand
ACCCGGCGATGCTGCTGTATCTCGACGGCACCACGTCGACGGGCGCCGCGCCCAACGAGAACTACGGGCGCGAGGTGCTCGAGCTGTTCACGCTCGGGCGCGGCAACTACACCGAAGCTGACGTCCACGCCGGAGCGGTAGCTCTGACGGGATGGCACGTCGATCGGGCCGATCCGTCGAAGTCGGTGTTCGCTCCTCGCCGGCACGACGATTCGCCCCAGACGTACCTCGGCCGGCCCGACGTGCACGACGTCGACTCGGTCGTCGCCGCCATCACGGCCCAGCCGGCGTGCGCGTCGTTCATCGCCGCCAAGATCGGCCGGGCCATCTTGGGCTCGAACGTCGACGCATCCGTCGTGGCCGACCTCGCCGCCCGGTTCACCGCGTCGGACCTCGACGTGCGGGCATTGCTGACGGCGACGCTCGCGAAGGTCGTCGCCGGGGTCGACGGCGGTGGCGTGGTGCTTGCCCCCGTGCCGTGGCTCGTGATGGCACTCCGGGCCACGGGCAGCACGCTGGCGGCCCGCCCGATGGTCGCCGGGTTGCGGGCGGCCGGACAGGTGCCGCTGCTGCCGCCCAACGTCGGGGGTTGGCCGGCGGGCGACGTCTGGTACGGCTCGGGCACGGTCGTGGCCCGCTTCGACCTGGCCAGTGCCGTGGCGACGGCGGCGCCGGCCGACAACCCGGCCGTGGTCGCCGCCGCCGCTGGCAACACGGACGACCTGGCGGCGGCCCTCGGCCTGCCCACGCCGTTCGGCCCCGCCACCGCCGCGGCGTTGAAGGGCGTGAGCGATGCCCGGTCGCGCCTCGTGATCGCGCTGACGTCGCCAGAGTTCGTCGTCGCCTGAAAGGAGTGCCGGATGTTGTCGCGTCGCCAGTTCCTGGTCCTGACCGGAGGCGTGGTCGCCAGCGGCGTCGCCGGCACGGCGGCCTGGCTCGACCAGGCTGACGACCGCGCGCCTCGCCCGTCGGCGGCGCCCACGACGACCGTCAGACCGGCGTCGTCGACGGTGGCGCCATCGAGCGGGCGGATGCTGGTCGTCGTGCAACTCGGCGGTGGCAACGACGGACTGAACACCGTCGTGCCTGTCGACGGCCGTTACCACGACGCCCGGCCCACGCTGGCGCTGGGCGAGGGTCTGGTACCGATCCCGGGGACGCAGTCGTACGGCCTGCACCCGGCGCTGGCACCGCTGCAGCCGTTGGTGGCCGGCGGGCGCGTCGCCGCCATCCAGGCCCTCGGTTACCAGCACCCTGACCGCTCGCACTTCGCCGCCCTCGATGCGTGGTGGAGCGGCACGCCCGGGCACGCGTCGACCACGGGATGGCTGGGCCGCTATCTCGATGTCACCGCGGGTGCCGATGACGATCCGCTGCGGGCCGTCAGTCTCGGCGGTGGGACTCCGGCCTTGGCGGCTGAGCATGTGCTCCCCACGGTCGTGTTCACGCCCGACGCCTTCGTCCTGACGCCGCCGCGCCGCACCGATGGCTCGGCGCTGCTGGACGCGTGGGCGACGACGGCGACCGACGCGGCCGACGCCCGCCGCGCCGTCGAGGTGTTCCAGGAATTGGCGACCGCCGCGGCTTCGCCAACTCCCGGCGCTCCCGGCAACGAGGGCGAGGTGACCGGTGACATCAGCGCCGCCCTCGACGTGGCGGCCCGGCTCCTCGTCGCGGGCAAGGGGGCGCAGGTGGTCTACGTCAACACCAGCGGCTTCGACACGCACGCCAACCAGGCGAAGACCCAAGAGCGCCTGCTCGGCGACTTGGCGGCCAGCATCGTGCACTTCGAGCAGACTCTCGCCGCCGCCCACCTCGACGACCGGGTCTTGCTGATGACCGTCAGCGAGTTCGGCCGGCGCGTGGCCGAGAACGGTAGCGGCGGCACCGACCACGGCAAGG
>DASXAI010000654.1:0-2057 GCA_036406775.1 Acidimicrobiales bacterium | reverse complement strand
CGGCCCGATGATCGGACTCGTCAGCGAGATCACCTGGGCCTCGTACCTACTCGACGCCGAGCTCTGGTCGGCGGCCATCGGGCCCGTGATGATGCTGGCGACGAATGGGGCGTTGCTCGTGTCGGCCGGGCGCGCCGGTGGACGATTCGGTGGCGCCATGGCCGCCGCCGCGCTGTGGGGCGTCGGCATGACGGCCATCGGTCTGGCCGGGGGGTGGGCCACCGTCGGCACGGCGCTGGGTGTCGCCTATGCAGTCCAGGTCGGTCCGTGCGTGTGGTCGGCCTACCGGACGGCGGCGCCCACCGGCGTGGCGGCGACGGCGTGGCTCGCCAACCTGGGCGAAGGGGTCCTGTGGGCCACGTACGGAGCGAGCCGTGGCAACCACGCCTTGGTCCTCGTGGGGCTCGTGGAGGCGGGCGCGGCGGTGGCGATCCTGGCTCGGATCGCCGTCCGGTGCTCTTACCGCGGGGCCGGTGACACCACCTGGCCGGGTCGCGCCGCCGTCTCGACCTGACGCCCGTCGGCCCGAATCGGCGTGCCGTTGACGAGCACGTGCCGGACGCCGTGCGGAGCGTCGGCCGTGAGCCGTTCGGTATCGGCCGGGAAGTCGCGGACGCGGCGCAGGGGGCCCGGCGCGACCGTGTCGGGTTCGAAGACCACGACGTCGGCCCACGCGCCGGGGGTGAGCACGCCTCGACCGGAGAGGCCGAAGAGATCGGCTTGGACCTGGCTCAGCTTGTGTACGGCGTCCTCCAGCGTCAGCACCTCGCGGTCGCGCACCCAGGGGCCGAGCAAGTCGGTGGGCAACGGTGCGTCGCACAGCTGGCTCACGTGGGCGCCGGCGTCGGAGAGCCCGAGCGTGCACTTCGGCTCGTGCAGCAGCAGAGCCACGCCGTCCGGGTCGTCGTTGGCGAGGATCGCCTTCACGCGCAGGGCCTTGAGGTCGGGCTCGGCCACCGCCAGCTCGAGGAGCACGTCGAGAGGATCGGCCCCGGCGGCGGCGGCCACCGAGGCCAGCCGCTCGCCGATCAGCTCGGGATGGGCCGTCGACTCCATCACCTCGAACGTGTCCCAGCGCGGCGGGATTCCCTCACCGGCGGCCCACGCGTCCCGCACCTTCTGGCGCCACGCCGGGTCGGCGTAGGCGGCGCGCCGCTGCTCCAGCGAGCCGGGCATCAGGGTGGCGAACACCGGGTTGGTGTTCAAGCTGAACGGTTCGACCAGGTTCATCGAGAACGACAGCGGGCGGCAGCTCACCTGCGGCCACACGTCGGCGCCCCGGCTGATGCCGGCCCGGTGGATCTCCATGGCCTTCAGGTGGGCGCCGCCGGGCGTCGTGAGCACGGCCGTATAGGTGAAGGGTGCCCCGGCCGCCGGTTGCAGCTCGTAGCACTCCGTGAACGACAACCCCTTGCCGCCGTTGACGCCCACCACGCCGCGCCCGGAGCGGCCGACGGCGCCGAACAGCGCCTCGAACTCGGCCCGGTCCGCGATCCGGCTGGGGATCGGACGGCCGTCGGCGCCGAGGTGGGTGACGGCGAGGCTGGTGGCGAAGCCGGCGGCGCCCGCCGCCATGGCGTCATCCACGATGCGGGCCATCGTGGCGATCTCGTCCGCCGTGGCCGTCCGCTCCGACGCCGCCGGCCCCATGACGTAGAGGCGCAGGGCCGTGTGGCCGAGGTAGGCCGCGAAGTTGAGCGTGGTGCCGTGGCGCCGGACGGCGTCGAGGTACTCGGGGAAGGTCTCGAAGTCGTCCCACGGAATGCCGGCGGCGAGGCACGCCGGGTCCATGTCCTCCACCTTCTCGAGCGTGCGGCCCACGAGGTCCCGGTCGGCGGGCCGGGTGGGGGCGATGCTGAAGCCGCAGTTGCCGGCCACCACGGTGGTGACGCCGTGGAAGCACGACGGCGTCAGGGCGGGGTCCCAGAAGACCTGGGCGTCGTAGTGGGTGTGGATGTCGATGAAACCGGGCGACACGATCTGCCCGCCGGCGTCGAGCTCCCGCCGTCCCGACAGGTTCGGCCCGACCTCGCTGATGACGCCGTCGGTGACCGCGA
>DASXAI010000653.1:0-4357 GCA_036406775.1 Acidimicrobiales bacterium | reverse complement strand
CCCAGAGCATGGGTGCAGCCCAGCCGTCGAGGAGCGGCGCGAGCTCCGCCAGCGCCTCGCGCGCGTCGCCGACGAGCGGCGCGCCGCGGTGCTTGACGGCGTCGAACCGAGCCGCGTTGAGGCCGATGAGCCGCATGTCCTCGTTGGTGAACACCGTCCACGACCCGGTCGTGAAGTCCTGCAACCGGGTGCCGACGGCCAGCACCACGTCGGCCTCGGCCGCCAGGCGGTTGGCGGCGTCGGCGCCCGTGACGCCGAGCGGTCCGACATAGCACGGATGGTCCGTCACCAGGCTCGACTTGCCAGCCACCGTCTCGACGACCGGCAGGCGGTGGTCGAGCACGAACCGCGCCAGCTCGTCCTCGGCCCCCGAGTAGTGGACGCCGCCGCCGGCGATCACCAGCGGCTTCTGCGCCGTCCGCAGCAGCTCCGCCGCTCGGCCCAGCTCGTCCAGTCCCGGACGGGGCCGCGGCGCGGCGTGCACGGCGCGCTCGAAGAAGACGGCCGGGAAGTCGTAGGCATCGGCCTGCACGTCCTGCGGCAGTGCGAGGAAGGCCGGTCCACAGTCGCCGGGGTCGAGCAACACCGTCAGCGCGGCCGGCAGCGACTGCACGAGCTGGGCCGGATGCGTGATCCGGTCCCAGTAGCGGACCACCGGCCGGAAGGCGTCGTTCACCGTCGTCGACGGCGCGCCGGCGTGCTCCACCTGCTGCAGCACCGGATCCGGGATGCGGCTGACGAAGGTGTCGCCTGCCAGAAGCAGGAGCGGCAGCCGATTGGCCATCGCCACGCCCGCCGCCGTCACCATGTTGAGCGAGCCCGGGCCGATCGACGACGTGGCCACCATCACCTGGCGCCGGCGCATCGCCTTGGCGTAGGCCACGGCGGCCAGGGCCATGCCCTGCTCGTTCTGACCGCGCCACGTCGGGAGTTCGTCGCGGACCTCCTCGAGGGCCTGGCCGAGGTTGGTGACGTTGCCGTGCCCGAAGATGGCGAACACGCCCGGGAACAACGGAACATCGGCACCGTCGACGACGGTGCGTTGGGCGACGAGCCACCGGACGATGGCTTGGGCGGTGGTCATCCGGATGGTGCGCATCACGCCTCCCGCAACGAGACGACGGGTTCCCAATGGCTCGACTCCCACGAGCGGAGCACCGCCGCCTGCACGCTCACGTAGGCGACGGCGTCCTCGAAGCTCGGGTGGTGGGGCCGCCCCTCCACGATCGAACGGCACAGCTCGTAGTCCTCGATCACGATGAGGTCCTCGAAGCCGATGCCGTTCGCTTGGCCCGGCACAAAGTGGCCGTGGTACGGGAAGCGGTCGCCGCTGAAGACCGTGCGATAACCGGCGTACCGGCCGTCGGACCGCAGGTACAGCTGGAGCTCGTTCATCCGTTCGAAGTTCCATGCCAGCGCGCCGTCGGTGCCGAACACCTCGAACGCCATCTGGCTTTCTGGTCCCACCATGGAGCGGCTCGACTCGAAGGAGCCACGGGCCCCGCTCTCGAACTGGCAGAGCATGCCGACGTAGTCCTCGTTGGTCACCGGGCCCGTGGGACCGGCCGGGTCGCCCCGGTCGTAGTGCGTGCCGCTCGCCGGCACCGCGAGCGGACGGGCCGTGATGAACGTGGCGCCGGTGGCAACGACGGAGGAGATCGGGCCGGCGAGGAACAGACCGAGGTCGACGGCGTGCGACAGGAGGTCGCTCGAGACGCCGTACCCGCCTTCGTCGACGAGGTAGCGCCACGAGAGCACGCCGAGCGGATCGGCGCCATAGGTGGAGAAGAATCGGCCGCGGTAGTTCGTGATCCGGCCGAGGGCACCGTCGTCGATGAGGCGCTTGGCCTCGAGCACCAAGGGCGCCCAGCGGTAGTTGTACCCGACCGCGGTGGTGACGCCCGCCTTGCGCGTCGCCCGCTCCGCCCGCACGGTCTGATCCGGCGTGCCGCCGACCGGCTTCTCGCACAGCACGTGCTTCCCGGCCGCAGCAGCCGCCTCGATCACGGCCAGGTGCAGCATGTTCGGCGCCGCCACCACCACCAGTTCGACGTCGGGATGCTCGACGACCCTCGGCCATTCGGTGGCGGCCTCCGCGAAGCCGAAGTCGGCCACCGCGGCGTCGGCCCTGGTCGGAACGGCGTCTGCGCACACGATCAACCGAGGATCGAACACACGTTCGGGGAACAGCGACGGGATGCGCCGCATCGACCGGCTGTGGGCCTGCCCCATCCAGCCCAGCCCGACGACACCGACGCCGAGCGAGCGACGCGCCGTCATCCCACCACCCGGCCGGTCGCCGATGTCATCGGACAGCGGGGGTCGGTCGGCATGCCGGCCCACGTGTCGCGCACCCAGTGGTGGGCTGGGTCGTCGCAGAAGGCCATCGACCGTTCGGCGTCCGGGCCGGCGAGGACGTTCAGGTAGTACATCGTGTACCCCGGGGCGGCCACGCACGGCCCGTGGTAGCCCCGCGGGACGAGGAACACATCGCCGTCGGCCACCACCACGTGCTCGTCGATGTCGCCGTCGGGGGTGTACAGCCGGTGGAACCCGAAGCCGCTCTCCCCGTCGATCCGGAAGTAGTAGATCTCCTCGTTGTTCACCGGGCACTCCGGTGAGTCGTCATGGCGATGGGGCGGGTAGCTCGACCAGTTGCCGTCGGGCGTCAGGAGTTCGACGCACATCAGCCGGTCAGCGCCGGCGAAGGCGTCGGGCGAGCAGAAGTTCGTCACCTGACGGGTGGCGGGTCCGGCGCCGCGCACCTCCACCGGCACGGCCTCGGCGGGCACGTATTGCGGCTCGAGGCGACGGTCGGCGCGCGCTGTCGCCAACGCGACCTCGGCACCGGCGGCGGCCGACAGCCGGACGTCGGCGTCCCTCGGGACGTAGGCCCAGTCGGTGACGCGGCTGAAGACGTCGTCACGGCCACCGAGCAGGAAGCGCTTGCCGTCGGCCTCGACCACGAGCGAGCCGGACAGCGGGAGCACCGCCATCTCGTCGGGTCCGGTGGCGATGGCGCGCGTCTCGGCAGGATCGAGCCGCACGACGCGCAAACCGCAGTACGTCCAGCCCGCCCGCTCCGGCGTCAAGACGACAGGGTCGCCGTCGGTCAGCGTGCCGGCCCGCCAGTGCAGCGTCATCGCAGGGCCTTGGCCTTGGCGTCGACCAGGTCGGCCGCGGCGACGACGGTGGCGGCGACGTCGCCGTCGGCCGGGAAGAGCAAGGAGCGGCCGATCACGAGGCCACGACAGTGCGGATGGGCGAGGGCCTGCTCCCACGACGCCAGCGTGGCGGTGGCGTCGGTGCCCAGCGGTCCGCCCAGGATGAGCGAGGGGCATGTGCTCGCCTCCATCACCCGCTCGACGCCGGCACCGGCGGGCACCTTCAACCACGTGTACGCCGAGGTCGAGCCCAGCCCGGACGCCACGCTGGCCGCTTGTACGAGCCGGTCGACGTCGTGGTGGGCGACGGCCCGTCCGTGGGCGTCCTTGCGGTACGGCAACGGCTCCACCATCGCCATCAGCCTGCGCTCGGCCAGCTCGGTGACGGCTCGACCGCACGCTTCGAGCGTCGCCGCGGTGCCGGCGTCGTCGTCGTCGAGCCGGAGAAGAACCTTGCCGCCGTCGAGGTGGGCGTCGTCGATGTGCTCGGCGTCATAGGCGGTCATCCGGTCGTCGATCTCCCAGCGCGCGCCCATGAGGCCGCCGCGGTTCATGGTTCCCACGGCCACGCGATCGTCGAGCAGGCCAAGCACCACGAGGTCCTCCAGGACGTCAGCGCTGCCGAGCACGCCGTCGACGCGAGGATGGTCGAGCGCGAGCGCGAGGCGGTCGAGGAGCCGGCGACGGTCGGCCATCGCCGTGCGATCGCCCCCGACGGCCAACGCGCCGCGGGCGGGATGGTCGGCCGCCACGATGAAGAGCACGCCGTCGGGCGCCAGTCCGGTCCGTCGCCGGCGCACGGCGAGAGCGGCGGCGATGCGTCCGGGATCGTGCACCCGCGTGTCGAGGAGGTCGGCGAAGGCGGCGTCAGTGATCGGCACCGGTGGTCTCCAGCCGGGCGTCGACCTCAGCGGCAGTGGGCATGGCGTCGGAGCACAGGAGCCGCGAGGCCACGATGGCGCCGGCGGCATTGGCGTACGTGACGGCGCGCTCGGCGTCCCAGCCCGACAGGAGGCCGTGACACAGCGCGCCTCCAAAGGCGTCACCAGCGCCGAGGCCGCAGACGACGGCCACGGGCACCGGCGGCACGACCGTGCGTCGGCCGGCGCTGGCGACGAGGACGCCGTCGCCCCCGAGCTTCACGATCGCGATCTCGACGCCGCGCTCGAGGAGGCGGTCGGCGGCGGCGTCGG
>DASXAI010000652.1:0-7137 GCA_036406775.1 Acidimicrobiales bacterium | reverse complement strand
CGCGGTGCTGGTGTCGCTCGCGGCCAAGGGCGCGCTTCTCGTCAGAGCCGACGAGCCGGCGGTCCGGATCTCGCCGCCCGCCGTGCGGGCGCTGAGTGCCATCGGTGCCGGTGACAGCCTCGTCGGCGGACTCGTCCTGGCCCTCGAACGCGGCCACGACCTCGTTGCGGCGGCACGCTACGGCGTGGCCGCCGGGACGGCTGCGACGATCTCGTCCGGGCACGGGCTGTGCCGTCCGGCCGACGTCGATCGGATCCTTCCCGACGTCTCCGCGCGGTCACTGCCGGTTCTCAGCGGCATCGGAGATCGGAGGTAGCCATGGCGGTACGTACCTGGCACGTCGACATCCCGGTCGAGGAATGTCGCGAGCGCTTGGCAGGGACGGTGCTCGGCCGGCTCGGGGTGGTCGTCGACGGTCGACCCGAGATCTTCCCGGTCAACCATGTCTTCGACCCCGAGAACGACTCCGTCGCCTTCCCGACGAACGACGGAACGAAGCTCCACGCTGCGCTGAACTGGCCGTGGGTGGCGTTCGAAGTGGACGGCATCGAGCCGGGCGCCGGCGGCGGGTGGAGCGTGGTTGTTGTCGGCCAAGCCGAGGAGGTCGTCGACACCGATGAGGTCGAGCGGCTGGCCGATCAGCGTACGGTGCTGTGGGCGGCGGGTAAGGCGAAGCGGTGGATCCGCATCGTGCCCACCAAGATCACCGGCCGTCGGATCTGGGCCGACGAGATCTAGCCGGTCCGGCTTCGAGTCAGCGGATCACGCTCGAATCGGGGAGCAACAGGTGCTGGGGTGGTTCGTCCGATGTCATCGCTGCGCCCAGCAGAGATTTCGTCTCCAGATACCCGGCCCGGAACGCTGGCGCCTCGCGCTCCAGCCAGCGCTCGTCACGGGCGCATCCCAACTCGGGGTGCAGGATCTCCTCGGCCGCGGCCTCCACGCCCAAATAGAACGTCCGCTCCGGTGACGACTGCGGCATCGTGGCGCGCTCGGAGCGGGCCCTGGTGATGAGCTCCCGAACGGCGCTCAACAGCATCGGGCGCCGGTAGTCGTGTGGCGACGTGCTCATGATCTGCTCCTACCGTCATCGCTTCGTCATCCTCAACGTACGGATGTGACTGCTCGCTGCGAAGGGTCGTTGGTCCCGACGCGACGGCGCGATCGACGGGTTGTCTGGCGCCGCGGTGGCGGTGACGTGCGTACGGTGCACACGTGAGGACGGGCGCAACGGGCCGGGCCGAGTGGCGGCGGTGGATCCCGCTGCTCGGGGTGCTCGGCCGCTATGACGCCACTACCTTCCGCCGAGACGTCGGCGCCGGGCTGGTCCTGACGGCGCTGCTCATCCCGGCCGGCATGGGGTACGCCGAGGCGTCGGGGCTGCCCGCTGTCACCGGCCTGTACGCCACGCTCGTCCCGCTGGCGGCGTACGCCGTGGTCGGCCCGTCTCGCATTCTCGTGCTCGGACCCGACTCCGCGCTCGCGCCGCTGATCGCGGCGGCCGTGCTGCCCTTGTCGGGAGGAGACGCCGGGACCGCCGTGACGCTTGCCGGCATGCTCGCCGTCCTGGCGGGGGGTCTGTGCATCGTGGCCGGGCTCGCTCGTCTTGGCTTCCTGACCGACTTGTTGTCGCTCCCGGTGCGGTATGGCTATCTGAACGGCATCGCCCTCACCATCCTGGCCAGCCAGTTGCCGAAGCTCTTTGGCTTCTCGGTCCACGCCGACACCGCAGTCGACGGCTTGCGGCAGTTCGTCGACGGCGTCCTCGACGGCCGAACGAACGCGACGGCACTCGCCGTCGGCGCTTCGTCGCTCGCGGCGATCCTTGTGCTGCGACGTTGGTCCCGTCGGATCCCCGCCCTGCTGGTCGTGATCGTCGGAGCCATCGCGGTCACCAAGTTCTTCGACCTGGAGGCGCACGGCTTGGTCCTGGTCGGCGATCTGCCGCGCGGACTGCCCTCGTTCGGCGTGCCGCATGTCGATGTCGGTGATCTCGCGAGGCTCCTGGCCAGCGCGGCCGGCATCGCGTTCATCGCCTTTGCCGACACGAGCGTGCTGTCACGGACGTTTGCGGCCCGCGGCCGTTACGACGTCGATCAGAACCAGGAGCTCGTCGCCCTCGGGATCGCCAACGGGGCGACGGGCCTGTTCCAGGGCTTCCCGGTCAGCAGCAGCGCGTCGCGTACGCCGGCGGCCGAAGCCGCGGGCGCGCACACGCAGGTGACCGGACTCGCCAGCGCGGCCGTGATCGTCATCGTCCTCGTATGGCTGCCTTGGCTGTTCCACGACCTGCCGATCGCCACGCTGGCGGCGGTGGTCATCGCGGCCGCGATGGCGCTGGTGGAGATACCCGGGGTCGTACGGCTGGCCACCGTCAGCCCGATGGAGTTCGTGGTGAGCCTCGTGGCCTTCGCCGGAGTGGCGGTCCTGGGCGTCCTGCCCGGTATCGGAGTGGCCATCGGAGTGGCACTCCTCTCGTTCATCCGTCGGGCCTGGTACGCGCACACGGCCGAGCTTGTACGCGTCGACGGGCTCAAGGGGTACCACGATGCCGGGCGTCACCCGGAGGGGCGTCGAGTGCCGGGCTTGGTCCTCTACCGGTTCGATGCGCCGCTGTTCTTTGCCAACGCCGACGAGTTCAGAGCACGCGCCCTCGAGCTGGTCGCATCGGCAAGGGGTACGGCGCGGTGGCTGATCGTCACGGCCGAGCCGATCACCGACATCGACGCCACGGCAGCCGAGATGCTGACGCGGCTCCACGCCGACCTCGAGCGGCGCGGGGTGGTGCTGGCCTTCGCCGAGTTGAAGGGCTACGTGCGCGAGCGGTTGGCGCGCTTCGGCGTCGTCGATCTCGTCGGCGAAAGCCACTTCTACCGCACGGTCGGCGAGGCCGTACACGCCTACGTCGCCGCCGAGCACGTCGAATGGGTCGACTGGGAGGACCGAGGCGAGTCCGGACGAGGTTGAACCGCGAGCCGCCCGTCCGGTCGGTCTCCGGTTCAGGTCCCGCGTGATCGCGGAGTCCTCCGGCGCCGGGACCTCCGGCCCTGTTGGCCGGGATCGCCCTCGTGGTGCCATGAAGCCGTGCCCGCCGAGCCTGAGTCTGACGTGCGACGTCCTGCCAAGGCCTGGATCATCCTGACATGGGTCCTCGTCGTGGGCGCCATCGTGGCGTTCTTCGTCACGCTCGGCCTGGCGTCGTCGCCCGGGACCAGCGCGGTGGATCGGTCCTACTCCGACTTCATGGCCGACGTGCGCGCCGATCGAGTCCAGTCGATCGCGGTCAACTCGACGACCGGCTCCGTCAGCGGCGTCTACCGCTCGGGTTCGAAGTTCACGAGCCGCGGCCCGACGCCGGCGCTCCCTGAGTCCGACCTGGCGACCCTCGACGCCCATGGCGTCGCCCGCCAGTACAGCGCGGCATCGGACGGCTGGGGCTGGGTCGGTTCGGTCGCCGCCATCGCACTGCCACTCATCCTGATCGTCGCCTTGTTCGCCTGGATGTCGCGCCGCTATACCGGGGGCGGCGCCGCCGGCGCGGCGGCGTTCGGGCGCAATCCGGGACACGTCTACACGACCGAGCGGCCCAGTACCACCTTCGCCGACGTGGCGGGGTACGACTCGGTGAAGGACGACATCCACGAGGTCGTCGACTTTCTCCGCAATCCGGCCGCCTTTCAGGATGTCGGGGCCCGGATCCCCAAGGGCGTGCTGCTGGTCGGACCACCGGGGACGGGCAAGACCCTGATGGCCCGCGCCGTCGCCGGAGAAGCGGGCGTCGCCTTCATCTCCGTCACCGGTTCCCACTTCATGGAGATGTTCGTCGGCGTTGGCGCGGCCCGGGTGCGAGGCCTGTTCGAGGTCGCCCGTCAGCATGCGCCGTCGACCGTCTTCGTGGACGAGATCGATTCGATCGGCCGCAAGCGCGGCTCCGGCGTGGCCACGGGCCACGACGAACGTGACCAGACCTTGAACCAGCTCCTGGCCGAGATGGACGGCTTCGAGACGACCGAAGGCATCGTCGTCATGGCCGCCACCAACCGGCCTGACATCCTGGACCCGGCGTTGCTGCGAGCGGGGCGCTTCGACCGCCAGGTCGTCGTCCCCCTTCCTTCGGCCGAGGAGCGGATCGCCATCTTGCAGGTGCACGCGCGGGACAAGCAGCTCGATTCCGACGTCGACCTCGGCCTCATCGCCCGGGGCACACCCGGGATGAGCGGGGCCGACCTGGCCAACCTGGTGAACGAGGCCGCCCTGGGGGCAGTGCGGGCCGGGGAGCGCCAGATCCGCGCCGCCCACTTCGACGCGGCCCGAGATCGCGTGCTCATGGGCCTCAAGCGGACGTCCATGGCGCTGTCGGAGCAGGAGAAACGCACCATCGCCCATCACGAGGCTGGGCATGCCGTGCTTGCGCATCTGCTGGCGCGAGCCGATCCGGTCCACAAGGTCACGATCCTGCCCTCGGGTTTGTCGCTCGGCGCCACGCAGCAACTTCCACTGAGCGAGCGGCATCTGTACGAGCGGGGCTACCTGCTCGACACCTTGGTCGTGCACCTCGGCGGCCGGGTGGCCGAGGAGCTGACGTGCGAGGACATCTCCACCGGAGCGGCGAACGATCTCAGCGAAGCCACCCATCTCGCCCGCCAGATGGTGCGGCTCTGGGGCATGTCCGATCGGCTCGGACCGACCGCGTGGGATGCCGATGGGCAGGCCCTCGCTGCCGACTTCGCGGCGCGCCCGTACTCCGACGAGACCGCGCACACGATCGACACCGAAGTTGAACGGCTGCTCCAGGAGCAACAGGCCAGGGCGCGGCAGATCCTCGGGTCGCACCGCGGCGCCCTCGACGCCGTCGCCGACGCGCTGGTCGAGCACGAGACGCTCAGTGGGGACGTCGTAGCCCGGCTCGTCGACAACGCCGGTGCGGACCGGCTGGAGCTCGCCCGACCGGTGCTGCTCTCGTCGGTGCGTGACACCGAGTTCGACGTCCGCGAAAAGAGGGTCATGCCGTGCACATCGCGCTGATTGCCCCGCCCTGGCTGCCTGTTCCGCCTCCAGCGTACGGAGGCACGGAGATCGTGATGGATACGCTGGCCCGAGGTCTGAAGGAGGCCGGGCACGACGTCCTGCTCGCTACGACCGGTGACAGCACGTGCCCAGTGCCGCGAACGTGGGTCTACGAGAAGGCGCGGCCCGACGACCTGAGCAACGTCGTGATCGAGCTCCGTCATCTGCTCCACGCCTACGAGGCGGTGGCCGGCGCCGACATCGTCCACGACCACACGATCGCCGGACCTCTGCTCGCCTACCGGACACGGACCCATCCAGTCGTCACGACGAACCATGGTCCGTTCACCGCCGACGCCAAGGCGCTGTATTGCTCGACCGCTCTGACCGTCCCGCTCATCGCGATCTCGAAGCACCACGCCTCGACGGCGGGCGACGTGCCGGTCGCTCGGGTCATCCACCATGGTCTGGACACGACTCGTTTCCCTGTCGGCCGGGGAGGCGGTGGCTACGCGTTGTTCCTCGGTCGGATGTCGCCGACCAAGGGAGTGGACACGGCCATCACGGTGGCTCGCCAGGCGGGCATGCCGCTCGTGATCGCGGCCAAGCAACGGGAACGAAACGAGCGCGACTACTTCGAGGCTGAGGTCAGGCCCCTCTTGGGACGCGGCGTCGACTACGTCGGCGAGGTCGGCGGTCTGGAGAAGCTGCGGCTTCTCGGCGACGCTACGGCCCTCCTCAACCCGATCGGCTGGGCCGAACCCTTCGGCATGTGCATGATCGAGGCGTTGGCATGCGGCACACCCGTCGTCGCCACCCCGCGCGGATCTGTCCCCGAGATCGTCGACGACGGTTTCACCGGCTTCATCCGGGCCAGCATCCCCACGCTGGCGGCGGCGCTCGGCGACGTCGGCCGGCTCGAGCGTCGGGCCTGCCGAGCCTCGGTCGAGGAACGGTTCTCGATGCAGCGAATGGCGGCCGACCACCTTGCCTTCTACGCCGACGTCCTCGACGGTCACGTCGCACGCCGGGCCCGGCTCCTTCACAACGTGGCGTGACGATGGTGCGCCATGATGTGGTGGTGGAATCCGCCCTCCGATTGACGACCGCCGGGCTCGATGACTGAACGGATGGCCGCACCGGTGGTGGCGACGGACGCCCGCATGGCGGCCCAGGGGTTGATCACGGCGCTGCGCCAGCACGGCTTCACGGTGATCGGCCCACGCCGTCGCGGTGATGTGATCGCGCTGGACGAAGTGCGCGCCGTCGACGATCTGCCGGTGGGGTGGACCGACGAACAGGAGGCCGCGACGTATCGCGTGGTGGCAGGCGACGGCCGCTCGTTGTTCGGCTACGCCCTCGGGCCGCAGTCACCGCGGCGGTACTTGTCGCCTCCTCGACGAACGCTGTGGACGGGCGAACGGATCGGCCTCGACTTCGTCATCAGGACCAGAGAGCCCGACCCTCCGTCGTACGCCTTTCTCGGCATCCGGGCGTGCGAGCTGGCTGCGATCGACGTCCAGGATCGCGTGCTGCGTGACGGGCGTTATCCCGATCCCGACTATTCGGCGGCACGCGAGCGGGCCTTCTTCGTAGGCGTCAACTGCGCCGCGCCGGCACCGACGTGCTTCTGCGCCTCGATGGATACGGGCCCGGAGGTGCGGCGCGGGCACGACCTGGTCCTCACCGAGCTGCTCGAGGGTGGGCGCCACGAGCTGCTGATGGAGGCGGCCACCGAGCGTGGTGCCGCTGTGCTCGACGCCGCCCTCGACGGCGTGCCGTGGCGCGCGGCCGAGCCGCGAGACGTGCAAGCCGTGCACGACATCGTGGCCGCCACGGCGGCGCGAATGACCCGGCGGCTCGATCCCGAAACCGCGCGCGACACGCTGGCCGCCAACCTTCACCATCCGCAGTGGGATGACGTCGCCGACCGGTGCCTGTCGTGCACGAATTGCACGCTCGTGTGTCCCACCTGCTTCTGCAGCTCCGTCGAGGACGTCACGAGCATCGACGGCGAGCGCACCGAGCGGTCGGAGCGATGGGACTCCTGCTTCACACTCGGGCATTCCACACTCCACGGCATGGGCAGCGTGCGAGCCGATGTTCGATCTCGATACCGGCAGTGGCTGA
>DASXAI010000651.1:0-2758 GCA_036406775.1 Acidimicrobiales bacterium | reverse complement strand
GGTGCCACCTGCTCTGGCGAAAGCGGTCATCTTCCGGGACCGCCATTGCCGCTTTGAGCACTGTCAGGCGCCACCCTGGGCGTGCGATGTCCACCATCGACGACCCTGGGCCCGCGGCGGCCCCACCTCCCTCGACAACCTTGGGCTGCTGTGCTGGTTCCATCACGAGCACGTGCATCGTCACGGCGCCGAACGGCTGACCGCCGATGCCGAGGGGAGGTGGTACCTCGGCGCGCCCCGGCACGCGGCATGACCACACGCGCTGGTGATTCGCCGGCGCCGATCAGCTGCCGGCGTCCACCGAGTCGACGATGAGCGGTGCTCCGTAGTCCCACAGCTCGATGTAGGCGATGGTGTCGCCCTGGAACCGGAGCTCGATCTCCGCGATGTAGCCCCATCGCATCGAGCCTGAAGCGCACGCCGTTACGGTTGGCTCGTGCTGGAGCCGAACGCGGGACCATCCGAACGCGACCGTGGCGGCGTCGTCTTCATGGCGGCCGTCGGTGGCGCGACCGGACTGGCGCTGACGGCCCATCTCGGCCGCGGGACTCGTGCGGTCGGAGCGGTCGCCGGCGCCGCGCTGCTCTCGGGCGCCGAGGTGGTCGCCCGGCGCCAGCAGCGGCCCAACGAGATTCCGCCCTTGTGGCATCGGATCCTCACGACAGCGGCGATGTCGGCGCCGATTGGTTGGCTCGCCCACCGCCTCACGGGTGCGGGCCCGGTGACCATCGCCACCACTGCCGGCGCAGCGGCGGGCGCCGCCGGCCTGCGCCCGCAGAAGGTCGTGCTGGGGCCGGTGTTCGGCGCCGCCATGGGTCGGGCGCTCACCGCCGTTCGGCCCGACGTGTCTGCTCCGGTGGTCGCGGCGGCCACGGTTGGCGCCTATCGCATGCTGTCAGCGGCGGTGTTCCGGGACGCCCAGGTCAGCCTCTTGGCCGAGCAGGTCGATGCGGCCGATCTCCCGTTCGTCGTACCGCTCGAGTCCCGCACTCGCTACGTCGGAACCGGGTATGTGCGCGCCTTGGCCGAGGTGGTCGGCGGCACCTACGTCGAGAACGCGGCTGACGTCGGCATCGTGGCGTCCCTCGATGAACTGGCGGGACCCGACTTCGATCCGGCGGCCGTCCGCCCGGAGGTCCGCGAGTTCTACGAGCACACGACTCGCTTCCACCTCGACATCGTGCCGACGTGGCGCCCGTGGGTCCGCCCGGGCTACCTCCTCTACCGGACGGTCGTGGCCCGTCCGCTCGGCCAGGCCAACGTCCCGATGAACCAACGGGAGGCGTTGCGAGGGGTGCGGAGCCGGATCGACACGATCGACACCGACGGCGATGGCCGGCCGGACGTGCGGGGCTGGATCCGGTCCTTCGCCGACACTGATGCTCCGATCTATGTCGGCATCTACACGACGTATCGCCACGACGGCAGGGGATTCGTGAGCGTCGGCTTCCCGGTTCCGCACGGCAGCTTCACCGCGACCTTGCTGCCCGTGGCCCGTCCCGACGGCGGTTTGACCCTCACCAGCCGCAGTCCGCTGGAGCACCCAGGCCACTATCTGACCTACGTCGATCCTGACACCCGGCAGCTCACCACGCTGTCGATGCACGGCTTCGCGGAAGCGCTCGACGTGTACGTCGAGGACGGCGAACTCCGCGCGCAACACGCGTTCTGGGTCTTCGGCTTTCCCTTCCTCGTGCTGCACTACCGCATCACGGCCAAGGCCGAGGCCGCCGTCAGCGGTTGACGCCGGGCCGGGACGCTTGCGTTCCCACCGCGGCCATGGGCGGCGGTTGCGCGTCGGCGGCGTGGCCGAGACACACGATGAGCCGTGGAGTCATCGAGTCACCGAGGCCGAGCAGGCGCGCCACCGCGGCCCGGCTGAACGATGTCACCGGGCACGACGCCAGCCCGATGGCGTGGGCGGCGAGGAGCATGGTGGCGGCGGTGGTGCCGACGTCGACGAACAGCCCCGGTGCGTCGGATCGAAACCCGAACCCCGCGGCCCGGCCCACGTCGATGCAGATCACGGCGGCGGCCGCGGGGCGGGGCAGCATCCCCGGGGCCACCAGGCGCAGCAGCTGGAGGAGCCGCGGCGAGGACACGGGGATCACCGGCTGGAGCCGGCGGTTCCCGGCGTTCGGCGCATACCGCGCCGCCCGCACGACGCGGTCGAGGTCGGCCGGCTCGACGGGCCGGGCGTCCATCTGACGGGTGACCCGGCGAGTGCGGATGGCGTCGTAGACGGGGTTGGCCTCGCCGCTCACTCCTCCACCGCTCACTCCTCCTCCGCTCACTCCTCCTCCGCCGGCGGGTACAAGGCGAGGAGGCAGTCGGCCAGAGCCACGCAGATCTCGTCGACCTTGGCGATGTACGCGTCGCGGTCGCGTGGCGTCGCCGTGGGCGGCATCGAGTCGAGCGTCGCGATGAGTTGGCGGACGGGCGTCGACGCGTGCGGCGCCATGTGACCGGCGAGCCGTTGCGCGGCCGTCAGCAGCCGGAGGGGGGCGTACTCCGCGGCCTCGTCGAGTTGGGTGCGTGCCGCCGTGATGAGATAGGCGAGCACCTCCACGGCGGCCGCCTCCGACAGCACGTCCGGCCCGGCCGCAGGCATGGGCTCGAACAGTAGCCCTGGACCTCGCGGGTCTCGCTCAAGGCCGTGATGGCAGCGCCTCGGTCCACACGAGAGCGGTGCCCTCGAGCACGACCACATCCTGCTGGTTCGTGATGAAGGTGCGCAGGGTGGTGATCGGCTTGTCGT
>DASXAI010000650.1:0-5130 GCA_036406775.1 Acidimicrobiales bacterium | reverse complement strand
GAACGTCCGTGAGTACAGCCCCGAACGGGCCGGTGTGCTCCTGCTGGCGTACACCGGCCCGATGATCGTGCTGTCACCCGTCGCCGGCGCGTGGGCGGGGAAGGACGGCGGGCGCCGACCGACGCTGCTCGGGGTGACGTCGCTCGTGCTCGGTCTGCTGGTGATCATCTTCGGGATCGGCCGGCCGATGTACCTCATCATCATCGGCCTGCTGCTCATCAGCGTGGCCACCGGTCTGTCGCTGTCGCCCACCACCAACGTGGCCATGTCGTCGATCCCGCCCGACCGGGCCGGGATGGCGTCGGGGATCATGAGCGCCCAGCGGGCCCTGGGCTCGACGGCGGGTTTCGCCATCATGGGCAGCGTCCTGGCCGCCGTCGTGGGGTCGGTCCTGCCCGCCAAGTTCGAGCCGTTCCTACCCGAGCCGGCCCGCACCGCCGCCGTCCAGGCGGTGGTCGACGACGCCAACCCGCGCGCCGTCGTGTCGCTGATCGGGCCGGGGAAGCCGCTGCCCGACGCCGTGGCCGAACGCCAGGAACTGGTCGACGCCGCCGACGACGCCTTCGCCGCGGGCATCCGGGCCGCCCTCACGGTCGGTCTGGTCCTGTCGGTCCTGGCCCTGATCGCCGGGGCCAAGGTCTTCCCCAAGGGGGTGGCCGAGGAGCACGAGGAAGTGGTCGAGGCCCACGTACTGACCGCCTCCGAGGCCGTGCCTCAGACACCAGGCTGACAGGTCGAGCGGAAAGGAAACCTTTCCGCTCGAATCTGAACGGAAGCGGTGCCCCAGACACCAGGCTGATCCCCCGTAGCGTGCGGAGTCGCCCATGCGCCGGCTCCTCGTGCTCGCCCTCGCCATCTCGCTCGCCATCGTGCTGGCCGGATGCCGGCTCGACGTCGGCGTCGACGTGGCCATGCAGCCGGATGGCTCGGGCACGGTCACGGTGACGGCCATTGCCGATCCGGAGCTCGTCGCCAAGGCGCCGTCGGCCCTCGCCGACCTCCGCCTCGACGACATCCGCCAGGCCGGCTGGACGGTGACAGGGCCGACCAAGGGCGTCGACGGCTCCATGGCGCTCACGCTGTCCAAGCCGTTCGGCACGCCCGCCGAGGCGAGTGCCGTCCTGGCCGAGCTCAACGGCCCCAACGGCCCGCTGCACGGGCTCGCGCTCGCCCTCGACCGGTCCTTCGCCGTCGTGGACTCGTCGTTCACCGGCTCGGCGCAGCTCACGGGCGGTCTGGCCGCGTTCAGCGACGACGCCTTGGTGCAAGCCCTCGGCGGTAGCACGCCCCTCGCCAACCTCGTGACCCAGCCGGTCGACCAGGTGCTGGGCTTGAGCGTGACGGCCCGCCTCCCCGGCCGGGTGACGTCGGCCAACGGCACCGTCTCCGCCGACGGCGCGTCGGTGACGTGGCGGCCGCCGTTGGCCGACGGCGTGGTGACGCCGTTCGACGCCCATTTCCAGTTGACCGACCAGGGCGCCAAGGACGCGCGCCGCCGCTCGCAGCTGGCGTGGGGCGCCCTCGCCCTCTACCTGGGGGTGCTGTTGCTCGTGGTCGGCGTGGTGGCCCTGCTGGTCCGCCGGCGCCGGCGCCGGCGCCGTCAAGTCACGCCGGGAGCCGCTTGACGAGGCTCTTGGGCGCGATAGCGCGGTAGCTCTCGTCGATCCACTCACAGAGCAAGGCCAGCGGTGGCCGGCTGCCACGAGGGAACGATGCCGACACCCAACCGGCCTGGCCCAGCCCGTAGCCCGTCGGCGAGGCGAACGCGTGGGTGAGGGCGAAGTCGCGCGACTCGGGCAACTTGGTGGACAGTCCGAGGCCGTTGCCATCCGCCCGCATGAAGAGGAACGTCTTGCCTCGCACCTTGATGGCGCGCTCGCCCCATGGAAAGGACTCCGTGGCCTCGGGGTAGGTCATCGCGACCTCCCGAAGTTTGGCCTCGGCTGTGGCGTGGGCCGCCGTCGGCGGTCCTGGGTCCTCGTGCACGACGGCCATCGTCGCACCATCAGCCGACAAGGAGCCGACGTGTCGGCTGATTGCTCGCTTTCCGCACCATCAGCCGACTCATCGGGCGGCCGGGGCGGCCGCCGCCGACCGACTACGCCGGTTCGTCGGGTTCGAACCGGTACCCCATCCCCGGCTCGGTCACGAAGTAGCGCGGCTGGCCCGGGTTGGGCTCCAACTTCCGTCGCAGCGCGGCGAGGTACACGCGGAGGTAGCTCGTCTCCTTCGAGTACTCGGGTCCCCACACCTGCTGCAGCAGCCACCGTTGCGTCAGCAGGCGCCCGGGGTTGCGCACGAGCAGCGCCAGCAGCTGCCACTCGGTCGGGGTCAGATGCACCTCTTCCCCGTGGCGCCACGCCTTGGCCGCCACCAAGTCGACGGTGAACGCGGCGGTGCGCACGACGGCGGCCTCGCCCACCGGCTGGTGCCGGCGCAACGCGGCGCGCAAACGGGCCAGCAGCTCGTTGATACCGAACGGCTTGGTGACGTAGTCGTCGGCGCCGGCGTCGAGGGCGGCGACCTTGTCGCTCTCGCTGTCCCGCACCGTGAGGACGATGATGGGCGCCGTCGACCAACCCCGCAGACCGCGCACGACGTCGGTACCGTCGATGCCGGGCAGTCCGAGGTCGAGGAGCACGACATCCGGGTGCGCGCTCGCCGCCCGCCGCAGCGCCTCCTCGCCGCTGGCGGCCACGTCGACGTCGTAGCCGCGCGCGTGGAGGTTCACCGACAACGCCCGCCGGATCTGGGGCTCGTCGTCGACGACCAACACGCGTGTCAACCGACCGGCACCTCCTCACGATCGGAGGCCGCCGGCAGGTCCATCACGACGGTGAGGCCCCCGCCGGGGGTGTCCTCGAGGACGATCTCGCCTCCGAGAACCTGGACGAACCCGCGCGCCACGGCGAGCCCAAGCCCGACACCGGGCTGGGTGCTGCGGTCACCGAGCCGTTGGAACGGCTGGAACACCCGCTCCCTGTCGGCCGGACCGACGCCGGGGCCGCGGTCGATGATCCGCAGGTGAACGCGACGGCCAATGGGCGCCGCCTCGACGCGGACGGTCGCATCGGGCGGCGACCAGGCCAACGCGTTGGCCACGATGTTGGCCACCGCCCTCTCCAGCAATGCTGGATCGGCCTCGACGGGCGGCACCGTCTCGGGCACCGCCACCACGACCTGGTTCGGATCGTGGTCGACACTCGCCAGCGCGGCGGCGACGATGTCCTCGAGGTAGACGGGCCGGTTGGCGACGGTGACGGCGCCGGCTTGGAGCCGGCTCATGTCCAGCAGGTTGGTAACGACGCGGTTCAGCCGGTCGGCCTCGGTGTCGATGGTGTGGGCGAACTCGCGCCTCTGGTCGGCCGTCCACGCCACGTCCGATTGCAGCAGGCTCGTGGCCGACGCCTTGATCGACGCCAGCGGCGTACGCAGGTCGTGCGAGACCGCCTGCAACAGGGCGGTGCGCAAGGCGTCGGCTTCGGCCAGGTGAACGGCGACGTCGGCGTCGGCCTGCAGCCGTCGCGAGTGCAACGCCACTGCCAGGTTGGACAGGAAGGTCCGCAGCACGCGCTGGTCGTCGGCGGTCAGGTGGGCGCCCCGGAGCACGAGCACGGTGCTGCCGTCCTCGACGAGATCCCAGCGCTCCCCTTCGAACGGCTCGGTTGGCGGGTCCGGGCCGGACGTGGCATCCACGACCCAGCCGTCGTCCCGGTTCGACAGCAGGGACACTCCCTCCAACCCGAAGGTCGTACGCAGCTGGTCGAGGAGTTGCGGCAGTGGATCCCGTTCGCCGATGAGGAGACCGCTGGTGTGAGCGAGGGCCGCCGCTTCGGCGCGCGCCTCGAGCGCCTCCCGGCTGCGTGACGCGATTCGGTCGACGACGAGGCTGGCCACCACGGCGCTGACGACGAACACCAAAAGGGCCGTCAGGTTCTCGGGGTCCTCGATCGTGAACGTGTGGATCGGCGGAACGAAGAACCAGTTCGACAGCAGGAAGGCAGCCACGGCGGCGGCCACGGCCACGACGATGCCGCCAATGGCGGCGATCGCCACCGTGGCCACGAGGTACAGCATGAGGGAGGTGGCGAGCGTGATGTCGTCGCGCAGCGGCACCAAGACGAGCGTGAGCAGCGGCAGTCCGACGAGCGTCAGCGCCCAACCGAGGAGCTGGCGCGACCGCGGCGGGCCGTAACGCCGGCGCCGCCGCTTGCCCGCCGGCACGGTGGCCTCTGGCGGCTCGACGTCGCCCTGGCCGATGACATGGACGTCGAACCCCTGGGCCTCCCGGACGATACGAGCCACCACCGAGCCCCGCAGTACCTCCTGCCATCGACTGCGGCGGCTGGCGCCGATCACGATCTGCGTCGCCTTCTCACCGCGGGCGAACTCCACCAGTGCCGTCGGCACCCGCTCGCCGACGATCTCCCGGTAGCTGCCGCCGAGCTCGACGAGCAGGGTGCGCTGGCGTTCCAGCTCGGGGCCGGCCCGGCTCTGCAAGCCGTCGGACGGGACGACGTGCACGCCGACGAGGCCGCCGTGCAAGCGGCCGGCGATGCGGGCGGCCCGGCGGACGAGCTGCTCGCCGCCGGGTGCACCGGTCACGGCCACGACGACGCGTTCGCGTGTCTCCCACGAGTCGGCGATGCCGTGGGCCTCCATGTAGCCCTGGAGATTCTCCTCGACGCGGTCGGCCACCCACAGGAGGGCGAGCTCGCGCAGCGCCGCCAGGTTGCCGGGCCGGAAGTAGTTGCCGAGGGCGGCGTCGACGCGCTCGGGCGGGTAGATGTTGCCGTGGGCCATGCGGCGGCGCAGCGCCTCGGGGCTCATGTCGACCAGCTCGATCTGGTCGGCCCGGCGCACCACGTCGTCGGGCACCGTCTCGCGCTGGTGGACGCCGGTGATGCGCTCGACCACGTCGTTGAGCGATTCCAGGTGCTGGACGTTGACGGTGCTGATCACGGTGATGCCGGCGTCGAGCAGCTCCTGGACGTCCTGCCAGCGCTTGTCGTGCCGGGAGCCGGGGATGTTGGTGTGGGCGAGCTCGTCGACCAGGGCGATCTGGGGCCGGCGGGCGAGCACGGCGTCCAGGTCCATCTCGGTGAAGGTGGCGCCCCGGTAGCTGAGGGT
>DASXAI010000649.1:0-2694 GCA_036406775.1 Acidimicrobiales bacterium | reverse complement strand
ACCCGAGCAGTCCGGTGACGACAGCAACTCCGGCGTAGAGCGCGCCGCCGACGAACAGAATGCGCGTCATCGATGCCCCGCGACAGGCCAAGCCGATCCCGGCGGCCAGCGTGAGGATGGTCGGGAGGGCTGAGCCCCCGGCCGCACTCTGCTTCCCCGCCACGACGATCAACGCCGTGATGGCCGCGGTGCCGGCGTGGCGGACGACCCGTTCCGCCTGCGGCGACAGCGTCATCCGTTGGATGGCCAGCAGCGGCCCCACCCGGAACAGGTAGCTGCCGAGGCCGACGGCGAGGACGACGATCCACGTCATGACGGTGCACCTCCTTCGACGATCAGCCCGGCCAGTGCGCCTGCCCCGATGGCCGCGAGGAGGCCGGTGCCGTTGGGCCACCCCGCCGTCACGAACGCCACCGCGCCCGCCACCACCATCACGATGCGGGTGCGCGAGCTGCGGATGGTGGCTCCGACGAGGCCGAGGAGGCACAGGGGCACGACGATGTCGAGGTCGAGTCGTTCGAGCCGGGCGCCGAGGACCACCCCGGCCGCCATCGCCGCCGACCAGCCCGCGCCCAACGTAAGGGCGGCACCCAGGAAGTAGCCGCGCTGATCGGCGGCATCGGCTCCGCGCCCGGCATGCTGCTCGGCGAAGGCCCACGTGGGGTCGATGATCAGGGCGGCGCCCGCGGCCTTGAACCAGCGGGGCTGATCGGCCCACCGCAGCGCCAGCGAGGCGCTGTAGACGACGAGCCGAGCGTGGATGAGGAGCCCGGTGAGGATGGCGGCGGCCGGGCCGGCTTGCTCCAGGGTGCGGAGGGTGGCGAGATGGGCGCTGCCGCCGAAGATGAGCCAGCTACCGGCCCAGCCGGCGACCGGGTCGCCGTGGTCGGAGGCCGTGGCCCCGATCACGAGGGCGAAGGGGACGAAGCCGGTCAGCATCGGCAGCATCGCCAGGGCACCGCGCCGCGCCGGCGACAGGTCCCGCCGAGGACCCGGGGCGACGGCGGAGCTGGGTGCCGACGTGTCCGTCATGGAGACGATCGTCGCGACCGGCCCTTCCGCCGACCTTCCCTACTCGTTCTCGCGTCGCTGGAGTGTCGTAAAGCCCGCCCAGTTTCGTCAGAACGCCCGGGAAGGACGGGAGAAGGCGGCGGCCGTACCGTCCATCGAGTCCGGCCGACCGCGAACCGTTCGGCGCCCTCGCAGCGAAAGTACGGATGATGTCGCTTCCCTCCCATCACACACTGGTCGGCGTCTGGGCCCATCCCGACGACGAGGCGTACCTGTCCGCGGGCCTGATGGCCGAGTTCCGCCAGCGCGGCGACCGCGTCGTCGTGATCACCGCCACCCTCGGCGAGCACGGAACCAGCGACCCGCAGGCGTGGCCGCCCGCTCGCCTGGCGCCCCACCGTGAGGGCGAGCTGCGAGCGGCCCTCGGCGCGGTGGGCGTCGACGAACTGCACCTCCTCGGGTTCGAGGACGGCGACTGCGCTTCGGACGACGGCACGGCCACCATCGCCGACCTCCTCGCCGACATCGACCCGGACCTCGTCGTGACCTTCGGCCCCGACGGCATGACGGGCCACCCCGATCACCGGGCCGTCTCGCGCTGGACCACCGACGCATGGGCGGCGACGTGCCCCGCGGCCGACCTCTGGTACGCCACGTTGTCGGCCGACTTCCATCGGACGTGGGGACCGCTCAACGACGAGATCGGGCTGTGGGCCGACCAGCCGCAACCGCCGAGCATGGAGACGGCGGCCATGGCACGGGCCCTGACACTCGACGGCGACCTGCTCGACCGCAAGATCGCGGCCCTGGAGGCGCACGCCTCACAGACCACGCCCCTGATCGACCTCGTCGGGCGGCCCACCTACCGCGACTGGTGGAGCGCCGAGTTCTTCCGGCCGGCCGACCTGGTTCCTGTCGGCTGATCGGCGCGAAAGCGGCGCGAACGGCCGACAGGTACGCCGGAGTGGTGTCGGCCGACCGGTGGCGACCAGAATCCCGTGCATGATCGACTTGGGACTGAACGGGAAGCGCGCCGTGGTGTCGGGGGCCGGCTACATCACCACGCGAGCCGGTCACGGCCGCTTGAGCGCGCTGCGACTGGCCGAAGCGGGTGCCACCGTGGCGTGCATCGACATCGACGAGGGCCGCGCCCACGGCACCGTCGAGGCCATCGAGGACATTGGCGGCAAGGCCTTCCCGGTGCTGGCCGACATGACCGATCCGGCCCAGGTGAAGCGGGCGGTCGACGAGGCCGTGGCCGGGCTCGGTGGCATCGACGTGTGCGTCGACATCATCGGGAAAGGAACCTGGAACACGGTCCAGGAGTTCGAGCCCGCCGAGTGGGACTGGACGATCCTGAACAACCTCACGCACGTCTACTACCTGTTCCAGGCGGCGGCCCGGCAGATGATCGAGCAGGGCACGGGCGGCTCGCTCGTGGCGCTGGCGTCAGTGGACGGCATCGCCGCCGCCGCGTACCACGTGGCTTACGGCGCCGCGAAGGCCGGCGTGATCTCCGTCGTCAAGACCTTCGGCTACGAACTCGGCCGGTACGGCATCCGCGTGAACGCGGTGGCCCCGGGCGCCGTCGGGTCGGGGAACTACGACCAGCCCGAGAACCAGTGGGGCGTCGACGACATCAACCCGCTGGCGGCGCCGCGCGCGCAGGACATCGCCAACGCC
>DASXAI010000648.1:0-8106 GCA_036406775.1 Acidimicrobiales bacterium | reverse complement strand
AAGGGGGACGAGGACGTCCCCCCTAGGACCCCCCTGGGATCCCTACTTGTGGCGCAGGACCAGGTCTCTCCAGAGGCGGGCCAGCTGGAGGGCGGCGCGGGCGATGTGAGGTAGCCGGAAGAACTGCGAGCGCCCGTGGGGCCGGTTGTAGTGGTGCACCGGCACCTCCACGAAGCGGGCGCCCGACTGTTCGAACCGGCGCATCATCTCCACGCAGATGACGCCGGTCTCCGATCGGAGTGGCGTGCGCTCGAACAGGGCCCGGCGGAACAGCCGGAAGTCGCAGTCGGTGTCGCGCACGTGGAGCCGGAACGCCAGCTTCACGCCGTGGTGGTAGACGCGCCCGATCACCTTGCGGTACCAGGGGTCGCCCCGACCGATCTTGTAGCCCTGCACGATGTCGGTCTGCGGCGTCACCGCGTCCACCAGGAGCGCCGCTTCCCGGGCGTCGTACTGCGCGTCGCCGTCGGTGTAGAAGATCCAGTCCTTGGTGGCGGTCGTGAACGCGCTGATGAGCGCCCCGCCGTAGCCCCGATTGCGCTCGTGCAGGACGACCACCAGCTCCGGCACGTCGTCGGCGAGGTACTTCAACACGTCCTGCGAGCCGTCGGTGGACCCGTCGTCGACCACCACGATCTCGAGCTCCTCGACCAACGGTGCCAACGCCGCCCGCACGTCGCGCACCATCGTCCCGATGGTCTTGGCGTCGTTGTAGCAAGGGAAGCAGGCCGTGATCGACCTCACGTCGGGGTTGCTCACAGCTGTTCCAGGGCGTCGCACACGGTGGCGACCTCGTCGTCGGTGAGCTCGGGGAAGCACGGCAACGTCACACACGTCGCCGCCCACGCCTCGGCCTCCGGACAGGGACAACGGGTGAACGCTTGATAGGCGGGCTGCTGCGTCAAGGCCAGCGGATAGTGCACTGCCGTCGCCACGCCGGCGTCGGCCAGCCGCGCCCGGAACCGCCGTCGGTCCGGCACGCGCGCGACGCACAGGTGGTACACGTGGCGCGGATCGTCGGCGGGCCAGCACAGGTCGGGTGCGGCGGCGCGGTAGGCGCGGGCGATCTCGGCTCGCCGCTGGTTGCCGGCCGCGACCTCCGGGAGGAGCAGCCGCAGCCACGCCGCCTCCAACTCGGACAGGCGGAAGTTCTGCGAGATCTCCGTGTGCACGTACTGCTCCGCCATGCCGTGCACGCGCCGGCGGCGCACCGTCGCCGCGATGTCGTCGTCGTCGGTGACCAAGACGCCGCCGTCACCGATCCCGCCCATGTTCTTGGTGGGGTAGAAGCTGTAAACCGCGGCCCGGCCCGTGATGCCGTGGAGGGCGCCGTGGGCCTGCGCCGCATCCTCGAGCACGGCGACACCGAGATCAGGAACGACGGTCGGCCGCCCGTAGAGGTGAACCGGTACGGCCGCTCTGGTGCGGTCGGTGATCGCCGCTCGCGCCGCGCCGTCATCGAGCGCGCCGGTGGCCGGCTCGACGTCGACCGGGACGGGCACGGCGCCCACGGCACAGACGGCTGATGCCGTCGGCACCGCCGTGAAGGCCGGCACGATCACCTCGTCGCCGGGGCCGACGCCGAGTGCCGCTAGGCCGAGCTGCAGGGCGCCGGCGCCTGACCCGAGGGCCACGGCGTGACGGGTGCCGGCCCACGCCGTCAGCTCCGACTCGAGCGCCTCGAGCTCCGGACCGAGCAACACCTGTCCGCTCAGCACGACACGTTCCACCGCGGCCTGGAAGGCGTCGAGGTGGTCGCGGCCGCGCCGGCTCAGGTCGACGACAGGTACCACGGGTGTTCACGGTAGAAGGCGATGGTGGCCTCGATGCCGGCACCGAAGCCGATCTCCGGCGCCCACCCGAGGACCCGTTTGGCCTTCGAGAAGTCACCCCAGAAGCTGCCGATGTCGATGCGCACGAGATCGTCGGGCCACGGCGCCAGGCTCACGTCGCTGGCACCACCGGTGACCGTGGCGACGATGCGGGCGATCTCGGCGAGGTCGAGCGCGTCGTCGTGACCGAGGTTGAAGACCTGACCCACACTGTCGGGTGTCACCGCCGCCAGTACGAGGGCGCGCACGACGTCGTCGACGTGCAAGCAGTCGCGCAGCTGGCGGCCGTCGCCGTACACCTGGATCGGCTCGCCCCGGAGCGCTCGCCGCAGGAACACGGGCAGGAACCCGAGCCCGTCCCGCACCAACGACTGACGTGGTCCGTAGACGTTGGTGAGGCGCAGGGCGCTGATCGCCATGTCGTGGACCGCCGCGTACAACAGGTGCAGCTGCTCGGCGGCGAGCTTGTCGACGCCGTTGACGTCGACCGGCGCGGTGGGGTGATCCTCGTCGACCGGGAGGTAGCGCGGGCGGCCGTAGACCTGGCGCGTCGACGTGTGCACGACGACGGCGCCGGGCCGGACCTCGCGGACGAGCTCGAGGAAGGCGAGATGGCTGCGCACGTTCAGGTCGAGATCGCGCAGCGGGTGAGTCATCGATTCCAAGTGGCTGACCTGCCCGGCCACGTTGAACACCACGTCGACGTGGCGAAGCAATGGCGCCACTGCGCCGCGGTCGCCGATGTCGGCGATCGTGACGGGAATCGGCGTGGCCGCACCGTCGAGGTTGCGTCGGTCGCCGCCGTGCTGCGGCACCAGGGCGTCGACAACGGCAACCCGCGCCCCGTCGGCGGCGAGCGCGAGGGCGAGGTTCGAACCGATGAAGCCCAGCCCGCCGGTCACGAGACACGACGCGCCACGCAGCTCGGGAGAGGTGAGAGGGTCCGAGGCCATAGGTGCTACCTGTGGGTCATCTGAGCGTAGCGTGACGACTCGGTTGCGCCCGTCTACAGGGCACGCGCGAGGGTCCGGCCGGGTGCGGACCGGCGTCAGTATGGTCGGCGGCCGTGGTCGACGAGGGGGCTCCGCGGGCGCGCGTGCTCGCCGTCGAAGCGGTGGTCGTCGGTCTCGTCGCCGTGGGCATCGCCGCGGTGCTCTTCTCGGTCTGGCGCGCCCATTGGGAGGAGCCGTTCTCCTACGACGGCGACGCCCTGTACTACGCCATGGTCGGCAAGACCATCGCCCGCTACGGCACCTACTTGCACAATCCGCACCTCGGTTGGCCGTTCGGCCAGAACCTCGCCGACTACCCGGAGGGCGGTGACAACCTCAACTGGTTCTCGCTCGCCGCCACGCAGCTCGTCACCGGTTCGACGTGGACGGCGATGAACGTGTTGTACATGGCGTCGTTCGGCGCCGTTGCCGCCACTGCCCACGTCGTGCTCCGGCTCCTCGGTGTCCGTCGCATCCTGGCCGCGGCGGTCGCCCTGCTCTTCGCCTTCGTGCCGTACCACTTCGCCCGGGCCGAGGCCCACTTCAACCTCTCCGCCTACTTCATGGTGCCCTTCGCCGTACTGATCGCCCTGATGCTGTTGTCGGACGATCCACCGGTCACGCGGCGCACCGAATCGGGCCGATGGCGACTCGACTGGCGATCGAGACGGACCTGGCTCGTGCTCCTCGCGGCCGCGCTGCTGGCGTCCACGGGCGCGTACTACTTCGTGTTCGCCATGCTGCTGTTCCTCGTGGCCGCCGTCGTCAATGCCCTGTCGGGCGGCGGATGGCGCCCGATCGTCGCCGGCGGGGTGATCATGGCCGTCAGCATCGGCGTCTTCGCGGTGAACGTCTCACCGTCGATCGTCGAGATCATCCGGCACGGCACTGCTCCAGGCGCGGTCGTGCGCACGCCGATGGAGACCGAGCTGTACGGGCTGCGCATCTCACAGCTCTACGCGCCCCGGCAGGACCATCGCATCGGGGCGTTGGCCACGCTGGCCGACGACAGCCAGGGGAACATCGTCCCCTCCGAGCGCGGCCAACAGCTCGGCCTCATCGGCGCCGTCGGGCTCACGATCATCCTCGCCGTCTTCGTGCTGTCGGCAGTGGTTCGAAGACGCACAGGATGGTGGGGCAGCCGGTTGGCTCGGCTGCTGGTCGGCCTCGGACTGCTCGCCGGCGCGTGCATGGTGGTGGGCGCCATCAGCTCGTACTCGCTGCTCTTCTCGGCGGCCGGCCTGCGCAACATTCGGGCGTGGAATCGCATCTCGATCGTCATCGCCTTCTGCGCCCTCGCCGGCGTCGCCTTGCTCGCCGACCGGCTGGCCACGCGGCTCTCACGGCGGCGCCCCAGGGCGGCGCCGTTCATCGCCGCCGGCCTCGGTGCGGTGTTGCTCGCGGTCGGTCTGTTCGACCAGACGTCACCGGCCGATCGGCCCGACTACGCCGACGTGCACCGCCGCTACTCGAGCGACGAGGCGTTCTTCCAGGCCGTCGCCGACCGGCTGCCGCCGGGTACCGCGGTCTTCGAGCTGCCGCACGTTCCCTTCCCAGAGGTGCCACCCATAGAGGCGACCCAGGCCTACGACCAGGCGCGCGGTTTCGTCTTCCAGCCGCAGCTGGCGTGGAGCTACGGCTTCATGCGCGGCCGCCATCCCGAGTACCCGCTGGCGTTCAAGAACGAGTCGACCGACGACTGGATGACGGCGCTGGCGTCGATCGGCTTCCGCGGTCTCGTCATCGACCGCTTCGGCTATCCCGACGAGGCCGCCCAGCTCCAGAGCGACGTGACCAAGCTCGTCGGTGGGCCGCCGCTCGTGAGCGAGGACGGCCGGTACGCCTTCTTCGATCTCACGGCCTACGACGACCAGGTGCGCACGCGGATCGGTGACGTGGCCATGGCCGCTCTGGGCCGCGAAGCGCTGCAGCTCGGTCCGCTGAAGAAGAACACGAAGGCACCCGCACCGCCGGGCCGCTGACTTTCAGGGCACGTAGCTCCAGCGCGTCACCAGCAGCCCGTAGACGACGAGCGCGACGGCCGAGGCGGCGAGCGCCAAGCGGGCCAGCCTGGGCGTGGCTCGTTCCAACGTCTCACCGGCGGCGATGGCGAGCGGGAAGCACTGCACGGCGTAGCGCGCCAGTCCGATCAAGCCCAGGAACATCGACGGCAGGATGCTGAGCGCCACCAGCACGATCCACGCTCGCGGCTGGCGGCGGATGGTGAACACGAACGGCAGCAGCAGCACGAGCCCGAAGACGATGTGCATGGTGGCGTCGGCGTGCCCGGCCCATTCGAAGATCGTGTACTCGTGCCACGCCTGTTTGGCCGTGAAGAACACCAGCGGATCGTCGGTGAGATACCAACAGACGGCGCACCACACGGCCAGGAAGGCCACCGACGGGCCGGCGAGCCAGGCGACAGGCCTGGCCACCTCTGTCTGGGTGCGGTCCTGGCGTCGCTGGTACCACCACGCCACCACGAGGGCGACGACGACGACGAAGCCGTTCGGCCGCGACGCCGTGGCCACCAGCGCGGCGAGGCCGGCGGCCACGACCCGTCGGTCCTCGAGGAGGACGAAGGCCCACACCGACCCGGCGAGGAACAGCGAGTCGGGGTAGCCCATGGCGAAGGTCAGCGCGCCCGGGAACAGGGCCGTGATCCAGACGGCGTAGACGGCGGCCGTGGTCGACACGTGCCGGCGGGCCAGGCGCCACACGCCCGCCAGCGCCACGAGCAGCGCGGCATTGGCGATCAGCACCTGAGCGAAGGAGTACGGCGAGCCCAGCGTGTGCAAGGCCCGCACGAGGCCCGGGTAGAGCGGGAAGAACGGCCACGGCGTCCAGACGTCGGGGATGGGCGGCGTGCCGTAGCCGGTGTGGGCGATGATCTGGTACCAGCCGCCGTCCCACATGACGAGCCGGGTGATGTCCGGGCGGGGCGCGTCGCGAGCGCCGAGCACCATCAGCACGACGATGGAAATGACCCGTGAGACGACCCACGCCAGTACCACCGGACGCCACGGGAACAGGGACCGCCCCGCGGCCGTGGCCCGGCTGACCTGCGTACGCTCGGTCACGCCTGTGGCCATAGGCGCGAAAGGTTAGGCAATGGAGCTGGACGAGTACCGCCGGATCGCGGCCGTGGAGGAGCGGCACTGGTGGTACGACGCCACGCGCCGGCTGCTCGCCGACCAACTCCAGCCGTGGTTGGTGCCCGGCGGCCGCTACCTCGACGCCGGGGGAGGTACCGGCGCGACCGGTTCCTGGCTTGCCCGCGAGGGCCGGCTGATGGCGTGCGATCTGGAGCCGTTGGCCCTCCGGTTGTACGCCGAGACCCATCCCGACGTGACCGGCCTGGCCGTGGCCGACCTCGGCCGCCTGCCCTTCGCCCCGCACGTGTTCGACGCCGCCGTCTGCGTCACGGTGCTGTACCACGCCGCCGTGCGGTCACCGGCGGCGGTGGTGGGCGAGCTGGCTCGGGTGGTGCGACCCGGTGGTGTGGTCGCCCTGATGGAGCCCGGGATCCGGCGGCTGCGCCGGGCCCACGACCGCCAGACCCACGCCGGCCGTCGCTTCTCGCTCGGCGACCTGCGCCGGCTCCTCGTCGACAACGGGCTCGCCGTCGAGCGGGCCACCGGTGCCTACACCTTCCTCGTCCCGCCGGCGGCGGTGCTGGCCGCTGTCGACCGTTCCGGCCGCTCCAGCGACCTCGACCGGAGCGACGGGAGTGGCACCGGCGTGCTCGCCGGCGCCGCCCGCGCCGAGCGCGCCGTCCTCCGCCGCGTCCCGTTGCCCTTCGGCCTGTCGGTGCTCGCCGTCGGCCGGGTTCGGGGCTGAGCGGCGATACCCTCTGACCATGGCGACCCTCTCGTTCGAAGGGGAGACCCACGCCGAGCTCGTGGCGAAGGTGAAGCGCTGGTTGTTCTCGCTCGAGGGCGAGGAAGAGCTGCGCACCCCGGCCGAGGTCATCAGCGCCGCTGCCGATCTCACCAAGGAGGCGCTGCGCGTCATCGCCTCGGCGGCGCCCGCCCCCGTAGCCCAGAGCGAGATGGTCCGGGGTCTCACGGCCATGGGCTACCAGATGACCGACGCCGCCTCCTCGACCGTCATCGATGCCCTCGACGCCATGTCGGAGGTCACGGGCGACCGGGTCCTGAAGCGCGTGCGGGACATGGGCACGAGCGCTGTTTTCGAGATGAACAAAGCGGTTGCCCAACAGATCCTGAAGGGCATGCGGGGTCCCGGGGCATAGCGCCGGCGGGGACCGCGTCGCGAGCCGCGGCGCCGCGTACCATCCATCCATGGCAGAGCTCGAGATCGGTCTGGGCAAGACGGGACGTCGGGCGTACGGGTTCGACGACATCGCCATCGTGCCGAGTCGCCGCACGCGAGACCCTGAGGACGTCGACATCTCGTGGGAGCTGGAGGGCCTCCGGTTCGAGCTGCCGTTGCTGGCCAGCGCCATGGACGGCGTGGTGTCGCCGGCCACGGCCATTGAGATCGGGCGTCTCGGCGGGGCGGGCGTCCTGAACCTCGAAGGTCTCTGGACGCGCTACGACGACCCCGAGCCGTACCTGGAGGAGATCTCCCACCTCGACGACGAGAAGGCCACGCGCCGCATGCAGGAGATCTACAGCGAGCCGATCAGGCCGGAGCTCGTCACCGCCCGCATCCGCCAGATCCGCGACACCGGCGTGGCGTCGGTTGCGTCCGTGACGCCGCAGCGCACCACGCAGTTGCTGCCGGCGATCACCGCCGGCGAGCTCGACGTACTCGTCATCCAGGGCACGGTGGTCTCGGCCGAACACGTGTCGAAGAACCGCGAGCCGCTCAACTTGATGAAGATCATCCGCGACCTCGAGATGCCGGTCATCGTGGGCGGCTGCGCCTCGTACCAGGCGGCGCTGCACCTGATGCGCACCGGCGCCGTCGGCGTCCTCGTGGGCGTGGGCCCCGGGCACGCCTGCACGACGCGCGGTGTGCTCGGCATCGGCGTGCCCCAGGCCACAGCCATCGCCGACGCCCGTGCCGCCCGCATGCGCCATCTCGACGAGACGGGCGTGTACGTCCACGTGATCGCCGACGGCGGCATGGGCACGGGCGGCGACATCTCCAAGGCCATCGTCTGCGGGGCCGACGCCGTGATGATCGGCTCGCCCCTGGCGTCGGCGGCCGAAGCGCCCGGCAAAGGGTTCCACTGGGGGATGGCCACGTTCCACCCGACGCTGCCGCGAGGCGCCCGCGTGCACACCACCATCCGGGGCACCCTGAAGGAGATC
>DASXAI010000647.1:0-8217 GCA_036406775.1 Acidimicrobiales bacterium | reverse complement strand
CCCACCGACCTGACCTTGGCCGCCAGTGGCGCCTGGCCGCAACAGGTCACGCTCGAGAGCAGCACGTACCGGCACGAGGCCCGGCCCGGCGTCATCTGGCGCTACGGCGTGGCCCTGACGGGCGTCGCGCTCGACGGCCGTCGGGAGCCGGCGCCGCCCGATCGGCTCCGGACCAAGCTCCTCGTACCGGACCGGTTGGGTCACCTCGACACCTACGACACCATCGCGTCGAACTCCCGTTTCACCGCGACGTGGGTGCAGAGACTGTGGGGACGGCCCAGCGAGGTGCTCTATCCGCCGGTGCGCCGCGCGCCACCGTCACACACCGTCAAAGAACCGATCGTTCTGAACATCGGCCGCTTCTTCGACCCTCGCCGCGGCCACAGCAAGAAGCAGCTCGAAATGGTGCAAGCCTTCCGGCGCCTCCACGAGTCGGGGCGGGTCGAGGGCTGGTGGCTCCATCTCGTCGGTGGCTGCAGCCCGGAGGACCGCGCCTACGCCCTCGCCGTCAAGCGCGAGGCGCTCGGCCTGCCCGTGCACGTCCACCTGAGCGCGCCAGGGTCCGTGCTCGCCGACCTCCTCGACCGGGCCAGCATCTACTGGCACGCGGGAGGGCTGAGCGAGGATCCGGAAACCCATCCCGACCGCTTCGAGCACTTCGGCATCAGCGTCGTGGAGGCCATGGGCGCCGGTCTGGTGCCGGTCGTCTTCGGAGCGGCGGGCCCGGCCGAGGTCGTTCGCGACGGTGTCGACGGGCTCCAGTTCCGGACCCTCGACGAGTTGGAGGACCTCACCGCCGGCCTCGCCGGAGATCCGGCTCGGCGATCGGCCCTGGCCGCCTCCGCCCGGCACCGGGCCGCCGATTTCGCGCCCGACGCCTTCGCCCGGCGCCTCAACGCGTTGGTCGACGGCCTGGTCAGCGCAGCCCGGCCGGCCTCCGCCTGACAATCGTTCCCGGCCTTTCATGAAATCCGCACGATCGCCTGGTTGACTACGGCCCGATCGGGCGGATACGGGCGCAGGAGGACACGCATCACCAGGGAGAGACGCCGGCGCGGGTGGGTCGCCGGCCGATGGGTGGTCACGGTGGTGGCTGCCGTGGTGCTGGGCATCGCGGTGTTGCCACTCGCCGGGGCGTCGGGCCGAGTCGGTCCGGGACATGTGTCGTTGCAGGCGGGGTGGTCGCTGGGCGGCGGTAGTCAGGTCAACGTGCCGCCAGTGGGCCGGGTGTCGTTCCCGACCCACAGCACACCGTTGAAGCTCAGCGCCACAGTGGAGTCAGTCGACACCGACTCGGTGCAGCGCCTCATCGGCGACGCCCATCCGGTCGCCTCGGTGCAGAATGCCGCCGAGGACGGCCTGCGTCGTCTGGTGCGCGAGGTCGCCATACGGGCGGTGCTGGTCGCGCTGGTGGCCGGGTTGGTTGTCGGCGCCCTCGTGCCGTGGCGGCGCTGGCGCACGGTGGCCGTCGGCGGCTTGAGCGCGTCGCTCGCCGTCGCCTTGCTCTTGGGCGTGACGTGGAGCGACTTCTCCGTCGCCGCTCTGGCCCGGCCGACGTACGACGGCGCCATCGAGCGGGCGCCGCAGGTGATCAGCGCCCTCGAGAAGGGCGTGGCGTCGTACCAGACGGTGCAGGATCGGGTCGACGCGCTGTCGAACCGCATCAGCCAACTGGCGTCGCTCGGCGCGGCGCCGACGGTGGACGACGAGAGCGGCGAGGTGCGGCTGTTGCACGTCAGCGACATCCACCTCAATCCCGTCGGTGTCGACTTCGCCGGTGACCTCGCCCACCGGTTCGACGTCGCCGCCATCATCGACACCGGCGACCTCACCAGTTTCGGCTACCCGGCCGAGGCCAACATCGGCTCGATGGTGTCGAAGCTCGGCGTGCCCTACTACTTCGTCCCGGGTAATCACGACTCGTTCGAGAACCGCGCCGCCATCGCGCGGTATCCCAACGTCACGGTGATCGACGGGCGCGTCGTCAACATCGCCGGCGTGCGAGTGGCGGGGTTCGCCGATCCGAACTTCACCGTCGCCGGCCATCCGACGTACGCCGAGAACGTCCAGGCCCGTGAGGCCCTAGCCCCGTCGGTGGCGGCCATGGTGGGGCGGGAGCACCCCGACATCCTCGCCGTCGCCGGGCTGCAGATCGCCGATGCGTCCGCCGGTCTGGTGCCGCTTGTGATCTGCGGCGACATCCACGAGCGCTCGTCGCAGGAGAAGAACGGCACGCTGATGATCACCGTCGGGTCGACCGGTGCCACCGGCCTCGGCTCGTTCACCGAGGAGCAGGACCGGCCCTACGAGGCCGAGGTGCTCCACCTGCGTGGGGGCAAGCTGACGGCGCTCGACTACGTCACGATGACGGGCTTCGGCGGCGACTTCACCCTGCAGCGGACGGTGTACAACCCCGTCAGCGGATGACCGGCTCCGTCGTCTCGACCGACACCGGCAGGAGGATGCTGCCGCCGGCGCGGGTCGGGTTCACGACCTCGAACGCGTCCTGACCCTCGCGGAAGTCGAGTAGACGGCCGCCGTGGCGGTCCTTCAACTGGATCGAGATCGGGAAGGCCCCGTCGAGTAGAGGCAGGCTGCCGATGTTGAACGCCACCTCGACGGCGCCGACGAGCGGCGGTAGCGGCGCCCCGAGCATCTCCGTGTCGGCCACGTACAGCACTTCGCCACTGGTGTCTCGCACCTCGAGGCCGAGGACGGCGTCGGCGATGGGCTCGACCGCCTCGATGCCGACGCGGATCGTCAGCGGCTCACCGGCGAACACATGGCGGCGATCGGGTTGGCCGGGGTGCTCGAACGTGACGGACGTGATCTGGACGCGCGGATCGTGGCTGTGGACGATCTCGGTGTCGGCTGCGTCTTCGGAGTCAGTCAGGTGCCCATGGAGGTACTCGCGGAAGATCCGGATCGATTCACCCGGAACACCGTTGGCCACCATGTCGCCGTGGTCGAGCACGATGACCCGGTCGCAGATCTTGCGGGCCAGATCCGCGGCGTGGGTGACGAAGAGGATCGTCTTGCCCTCCGTCTGCAGCTCCTCGACCCGGTCGATGCACTTCTTCTGGAAGACCTCGTCGCCCACGGCGAGCACCTCGTCGACGAGCAGGATGTCGGGTTCGACGTTGATGGCCACGGCGAAGCCGAGGCGCACGTACATGCCCGACGAGTAGTACTTCACCTGCTGGTCGATGAAGTGCTCGAGCTCGGCGAAGGCCACGATGTCGTCGAAGTGCTTGGCGATCTCCTTCTTGGGGATGCCGAGGAACGAGGCGTTGATGTAGACGTTCTCCCGGCCGGTGAGGTCGGGATGGAAACCGGCGCCCAGCTCCAGCAGCGACGCGATGCGCCCCCGGAGCCGGACTTCGCCCGTGGTCGGTTTCAAGATCCCCGAGATGCACTTGAGCAACGTCGACTTGCCCGAGCCGTTGTGGCCGAGGATGCCGATCGTCTCACCGCGGTCGATCGTGAGGCTGATGTCCTTGAGGGCCCAGAACTCCTCATAGGTGTTCCGGCCGAGGCGGAGGGCACCCTCCTTGATCGAGCGCACCTTGTGCCCGCTCAGGCGGAACTTCTTCGAGACGCTCTCGACGACGATGGCCGGCATCACATGACCTCGGCGAAGTTGCCTTCAGCCCGGTCGAAGATCTTGATGGCGAGGACGAAGAGCAGTGCCGAGGCGAAGCAGACGATGGCGAGGTTGCGGAGGTACCACAGGGGCGAGCCGTCCGGGAGGAGCTTCATGCTGCCGATGGCGGCTCGCCCGTACAAGGCCCGCTGGAACGTGATGAGCGGCGCGACGACCGGATTCAGCAGTAGCAGGTTGCCGTTCAAGCCCCGGTCCACCAGCTTGTCGGCGATGAGCATGTACGGGTAGAGGATCGGGCTGAGCCAGAACCAGGCCATCATCGCCAGCTCGAGCAGGTGGGCGGTGTCCCGCAGGTACACGTTCATGGCGCTGAAGATCACGGCCAGGGCGGCGGCGAAGATGAGCAGCGTCACGAGCGCGAACGGGAGCAGCCAGACGTACGACCAGTCGACGCCGTACCGGACGGCGGCCAGCACCACGACCAGCACGAGCGATTGCAGGAAGAAGTGGACGAGGGCGGCGCCGACGGACGCCAGAGGTAGCACCTCGCGTGGGAAGCGCACCTTGTTCACCAAGTAACCGTTGATGCTGACCGACGTGGTACCGGCGACGACCGATGTGGCGAACAGGTTCCACACGAGGATGCCGATCAGCAGCCAGATCGTGAAGTACTCGAACGCCGTGCCGAGGATGTTGAAGACCAACGTGTAGACGGCCAGCAGGAAGAGCGGGTTGATCATCGACCACACGAAGCCGAGGAACGACTTCTTGTACTTGACCTTGAGCTCCTTGCGCACGAGGTTGCGGAGGAGCTCCCGGAACCGCCAGATGTCGCGCAGGTGGGCCGAGACCGGCTGGCGCGGCGCAACCAGCTGGAGTTCGTCGTCAGAAAGCGTGGTAGTGGCCATGGGTCTGCCGGTGGGCTGGTCCAACGATACTCAGCGGCCACCCGTTCAGGTGGGTCGCTGGATACCCGACGCGGCCCGATTCGGATGCACGGCCCGGCCGGCCCCTGCCCGGTAGCTTCGGCGGGCGATGGTGCTGCCGCTCGAGGCCGTCGAGGTCCCAGCCCTCGGCGGGGTCGACGAGGCGCAACCGAAGCCCACGCCGGGCTGGCTGCTGTGGCTGCGCGACCTCGGGATCGTGGGCGGGGTCGCCGCCCTCATCGCCGCCGTGCTGTTCCGCATCTGGTCGTGGCCGCTGTCGGTGCCGTTCACGTACCAGGGCGACTCCATCGGGATGATGGCGTTCGTCAAGATGGTCGACCAGACCGGCTGGTACACGGGGACGGCCCGGGCCGGCGCCCCGTTCGGCCTCAACACCTACGACTGGCCGTACGGCGGTGACAACGGCTGGTGGGTGATCACCAAGGTCATCACCTGGTTCACCGACAACGCCGCCACCGCCACCAACCTGCTCTTCCTGCTCGGGTTCGTGCTCGTGGCCCTGTCGGCCTTCGTGGCGCTGCGCATGGTCGGCGTGTCCCGGCTCGTGAGCGGCACCCTCGCCCTCATCTACGCCTTCGCCCCGTGGCACTTCCTGCGCACCACCGGCCAGCTCTTCATCGGCGCGCCGGTGTCGGTGCCGCTGGCGTGCGCTCTCGCCGTGCTGATCCTCCGAGGCGAGACGCCGTTCTTCCAGTCGAGGCGCGCCGTGATCGGCACAGTCGCCATCTGCGTCGTGCTGGCCGTCTTCGACCCGTACTTCACCGTCTTCGGCGTGCTCATCATCCTGGCCGCCGGTGCCCTGCGCGCCGCCGCCACGCGGGGCTGGAAGCCGCTCCTGTCGGCGGTGCTCGTCACCGCGGTCACGGGCGTCGTCCTCGTGCTGAACCTGGTGCCGTCGTTGCTCTACCGGCGCAGCCACGGGCTGAACCCCGAAGCCGTCGTGCGGCCGATCGAAGACCTCGACCGCTACGCCCTGCGGCCCATCCAGCTCCTCGCGCCGGTGCCCGACCACCGCCTTTCGCCGCTGGCCCACTTGTCCGAACTGCTGACGCGCCCGGGCGAGCAGAGTGAGCCGTACCAGTACCTCGGACTCGTGGCCGTCATCGGGCTCGCCGTCGCTGTCGTGTCGCTGCTCGTGTGGGCGGCGGGTCGTCGCGGGCCCCGCGTCACCGACGGCGTCGGTCCGGGCGTGCTCGTGGTGATCCTCGGCGCCTTCGCCGTCATGGGCGGCTTGTCGTGGCTGGCGTTCACGGCCGGACTGGCCCAGATCCGGTCGTGGAACCGCGTCGCCATCGTCATGGCGTTCCTCGGACTCGTCGCCCTCGCGCCGTGGCTCGACGCCGGCGTGCGCCGGTTGCGGGCCCGGAAGTGGCCGCCGGTCGTCCTCGCCGGCCTCGCCGTCGTCGTGGTCGGGCTGGCCCTGTTCGACCAGATCGGCAAGGGGCTCGTGCCCGATCCCCGCCGGAACGAGGCGGAGTGGAACAACGACGCGCAGTTCGTGAGTGCCATCGAGCAGCAACTGCCCGCCGGTGCGATGGTGTACGAGCTGCCGTACTTGCCGTGGCCGGAGGGCCCCGGCTCGGGAGCCATCACCAACCAGGACCCGTGGCGCGGCTTCCTGCACTCCGATCGGCTGCGGTGGAGTTTCGCCGGCATGCGCGGGCGCGAGGCCGACTGGCAGGAGTTCACGACCCGCCAACCGACGCCCGACATGGTGGACGCCATCACGGCGGCCGGCTTCGACGGCATCTACCTCGACCGCAACGGCTACACCGATCCCACCGTCGAGAACGGGATTGCCGGCGCCCTCGGGGGCATGGCGCCTCTCGTGAGCGGCAACGGCCGCTTCGCGTTCTACGACCTCCGACCCCACCGCGCCGAGCTCGAGGCCGAGCTCGGGCCCGACGGCGTCACCCGCCTCGGCACCGAGACCCTGCATCGGCCGCGAGTGGAGTACCGCGACGGCTTCGCCCCCCGGACGTTCGCGTCGGTCGACGTCGAGCACGGAGCACGGCAGGACAACCGCCTCCTCGTCGTGAACGACACCGGCGCGCCGTTCACCGGCCAGCTCGTGTTCAACGCTGCTTCCTACAGTCCGGGCGAACATCAGCTCACGGTGCGCACGCCGAGCGGCGAGCAGCGGCTCACCATCACGCCGGACGGCGCGGCGTACTCGGTGCCCATCGTCCTGGCCCCCGGCGACAACACCGTCACGCTGACGACCGACGCGCCGGAGGTCCCCGTGGGCTACCGCGACCTGTCGTTCAACCTCGTGAACGCCTTCATCGTCGGCGCCTGACGGCCCGCCACTCGGCCACCCGGAACACCAGACCGCGAGCGGGCGCCCGGACGTACGACCACGCCTGCCCGCGCCACCGTGTCAGGGGGGCCACGTCGAACGAGTCGTCTCTCGCGACGTCGTCGAGGAGCCGGCGGAGGTTGCGGCCCTGGACCCGGTGCGATCGATCCGACCACGACCCGGCGCTCATGCGGAAGGCGGCCAGCGTGTCGTCGATGGCGACGGCGTCCCAGTCGCGTAGGACCCGGGCGTACATGTCGACGTCGGCGAGCGTGGCGTATCGATCGCGGAACGGCCCCGATTCCCGCAGGGCCTCGGCCCGGAAGAGCACGACCGACGGCTCGCCGAGCGGCGTCGTCCCCGTCTCGAGCATCCGCTTCATCGCCTGCCGGCCGGGCACGAGGCCCTCCATCCCCGCCAGGCCGCGTCGGGCGATGACGACGCGTCCGTCCTGGTCGATGATGTCGCGGCGGCTGCCGGCGACACCGGCGCTCGGATGGGCGTCGAGGGCCGTCACCTGGCGAGCGAGGCACGTCGGATAGAGGAGGTCGTCGTCGCAGAGCACCTTCACGTACTCGCCGGACGCCAGGGAGACGGCGCGGTTCCAGTTGCCCACCGGCCCGAGGTTGTGCTCGTTGCGCTCGAGGCGGACACGGGGATCGGACGCGTAGTGCGAGGCGACGGCGAACGTGTCGTCGGGCGACGCGTCGTCGACCACGATCAGCTCCCAGGTGTCGCTCGTCTGACCGAGGACGGACTCGATGGTGGCGCCGATGAACCGCTCGGCCCGGTAGGCCGGTACGCACACGGACACGCGAAGGGACCGAGCCGACATCGCAACTAGCGTGGCATCGATGCCCGGTTCACCCTGCCTCACCGTGGTGATGCCCTGCTACAACGAAGCCGGCACGATCCGCGAGGTCGTGAAGCAGGTGCTCGAGTCGCCGTACACGCAAGAGCTCATCGTGGTCGATGACGGCTCCACCGACGGAACCAGCCTGATCCTCGACTCGTTCACCGATCCCCGCGTCCGCGTGCTGCGCCAGGACCAGAACCAGGGGAAGGGTGCCGCCCTGCGGCGTGCCTTCGCCGAGGCGTCGGCGCCGTTCGTCATCGTCCAGGACGCGGATTTGGAGTACGACCCGCAGGAGTACGGCGAAGTGTTGCAGCCACTGCTCGACGGGCGGGCCGATGTCGTGTTCGGCTCCCGCTTCCTCTCCGGACGCCCGCACCGTGTCCTGTACTACTGGCACTCGGTCGGCAACCGTGTGCTCACCACGGTGTCGAACATGTTCACCAACTTGAACCTCACCGACATGGAGACCTGTTACAAGGCCTTCCGTCTCGAGGTGCTGCGCTCGTTCGAG
>DASXAI010000646.1:0-1662 GCA_036406775.1 Acidimicrobiales bacterium | reverse complement strand
ATCTCCGCCGCCGTAGATCGATGCGCACATCCGGGTGCCCCTGAGGAGGAACGCCTGCGCCGAGAGGGTGAGCACGTCGTCGCCGGGCGGGAACCCGACGAACACGGCCGTGCCGCCCTTGCGGACCGACTGCCACGCCTGCAACTGCACCGCGGCCGAGCCCAGGGCCTCGATAGCGATGTCGACGCCGCGCCCATCGTTGAGCTGGATGACCGCGTCGACCGGATCGGTGCTGGTCGGGTCGACCGTAGCCGTCGCGCCCAACGTCGACGCGAGCTTGCGCTTGGATTCGACCGGATCAACGGCGACGATCTGCGCTGCTCCTCCGACGCGTGCACCCTGGACGGCGGCCAAGCCGACGCCGCCGCAGCCGTAGACGGCGACGCTGCAGCCCGGCGACACCTGCGCCGTGTTCAGGGCCGCGCCGACACCCGTCAGAACTCCGCAGCCGATCAGGGCCAGCTGTTCGGGCGGCAGCGTGGTCGTGACCGGGATGGTGGCCGCCTCGTGGACGGTGATCCGGTCGGCGAACGTACCCAGGCCGGCGAAGCCGCGGACGGCGACGCCGCCGGCCCGGAAGTGAGCGACGGCGGCGAGCTCGGCGGAACGCTCGCAGTGATTCGCCGCACCACGACGGCAGTACCAGCACTGGCCGCACGCCGGCACGGACGCCAGGACGACCGTGTCCCCGGGCCCGACGGACGAAACGCCCGGACCGACGGCCTCCACCACGCCGCTGCCTTCGTGGCCGAGCACGTGCGGACATCCGAGGGGAAAGGCGCCGGAGACAACGTGGCGGTCGGTGTGGCACACCCCGCTGGCCGTCATGCGAACCGTCACCTCGCCCGTCGACGGCGGGGCGACCTCCACGGCCTGCACGTCGATCGACCGGCTGACGTCATCGAAGACCACCGCGCGCATCCAGACCCCCTCGGCGGCGTTTGCCTCGGCCGCCTTTCTATGACTAACGTTACCATAGATAGGCGACGACTCGAAGGGGGGAACCGATGCCGTACGACCACCTGACCGGCAAGGTGGCGATCGTCACGGGAGGCGCCTCTGGCATCGGCAAGGCGACCAGCATCCTGCTGGCCGAACACGGCGCTCGCGTGGCGGTGTTGGACCGGGACGTCGAAAACGCGACGACCGTGGCCAAGCACATCGAGTCGGCCGGCGCCGAGGCCCTCGCCGTCGAGGTGGACCTGGCCCGGACGGCGTCGATCCCCGGTGCAGTCGAAGCGGTGCGGAGCTGGGGTGGCCGCATCGACATCCTCGTGAACTCGGCCGGTGTCACGGGCGGCCAGGCCAGCGTGCTCGAGGTGGACGAGGCGACGTGGGACCTCGTCCAGGCGGTGAACGTCAAGGCGCTCCTGGTGCTGACCCAGTTGGTGGCGCGCCAGATGGTGGCACAGGGCGAGGGCGGCCGCATCGTCAACCTCAGCTCCAGCGCCGCCTTTCGAGGCACCCAGGCGCCGGTCCACTACGCCAGTTCCAAGGCGGCCGTGAGCGCCATCACCCGGGTCGCAGCCGGCGAGCTCGGCGTGCACGACATCAACGTGAACGCCGTCGCGCCCGGCGTCACCAAGACGCCGATGACCAAGGGCTTGGGCAACGACGAGGCGTACGTCCGCGTCGTGAGCGAAGGGCCCCTCGCCAACTTCC